>NZ_JCALDW010000039.1:0-1274 GCF_059813065.1 Mycobacterium sp. NGS24 | reverse complement strand
GCAGTAGTCGGTGCTGGTGTCGGTTTCGGGGGTGGGCATGCCGCCGACGGTGGTGCACAGGGTGGGGAATAGCAGGGCGCTGCCGGGGGTGGTGATGTGGGTGTCGCCGCTGGGGGAGGTCAGGATCAGGGTGCCGTCGGGGAGTTGTTTTTCGGTCCAGCCCCAGAATGTTTTGACCAGGTGGTGGGTGCGGCATAGGCATTTGATGTTGGCGGCGTGGGTGGGTCCGCCTTGGGACCAGGGGATGGTGTGGTCGAGGTCGGAGCGGGTGGCGGGTACCTCGCAGCCGGGCCAGCGGCAGGTCAGGTCGCGGGCGCGGATGAAGTCGGCCAGTGCGGCTGAGGGCCGGTAGGTGGGTTCGGGGGCGGTGTAGCCGGGGTGGATCAGGGGCACGATTGTGGCGGAGACGGCTAGGTCGGCGAGCAGTTCGGGGGTGATGAGTCCGTCGGTGGCGCCGATCATCGCCGCGGGAGCCGTGCTGCTGCTGCCGTTGGTGAGGGCGTCGTGGGGGGCGATCACATGGATGGTCACCGGGGAGGCCGGTCGGCGGGTGGGGGCGGTGCAGTCGGTGCGCCGGCACAGACAGCTCATGCGGGTGGCGCGGGCGGTGAGCGCTTCGATGGCATCGGCGCGGCGTTGTTCGGGGGTGCGGGGGTCGTGCGGGCAGACGGTGGCGGCCAGGGCGGTCAGGGTCTGGCTTAGGGCGCGGGCGTCGGTGGGGCGCAGTTGGCCCTCGATGGGGCACAGGCCGTCGTAGGGGTCGCCGATGTCGAGGTGGCGTTCGGTGTGGCGTTTCTCGCGGCGGCGCACCGCATCGATGTCGACCTGGGCGATGATGGCGTCGACTTTGTTGCTCAGCCGTGAGGGGGTCAGGGAGGGCCAGCGGGTGATGTGGGCGGCGATGGCGCGGTCCACGCGGGCCAGGATGTCGGGGTCGGTGATCAGCGAGGTGCGGTGGGTGACCTGCACGAAGGCGCCCAGGGTGATCTCGCCGGCGCAGAACACCGCGGCGGTCTGAGGGAGGCGTTCGCGCATGTCGCGGGCGATGCGGACTTTGTCCAAGGCGCCGCGCTGGCTGATCTTGAGGCCGGCGGCGACTTCGGCGGCCACCCCGTCCATGGTGTCAAGGGCCCAGTCCTCGGTTTCGCCGTGGCGGCGCAACCGGTAGGCGAACAACTCCCCGATGGCCATCAACTGTGCCGCGGCGGCCTGGCTTTCCATCCGCTGACCGGCCCGGATCGCCTCGATCCAGCCCCGAGATTGCTCGGTCGGCG
>NZ_JCALDW010000038.1:0-1315 GCF_059813065.1 Mycobacterium sp. NGS24 | reverse complement strand
CGCATGCCGAAGTCCACCGGAATCTGCTCGATACGGAACGAGTAGGAAACACCGGTCATGCCCTGAGCATCACCCCGCACGAACATCCCGTTGTTCAAGTTGCCGGAGTTACCGATCCCGGTGTTGAGATCCCCGGAGTTAGCGATACCCGTGTTGAGGTTGCCGGTATTGAACCAACCAGTGTTGGTATCACCACCATTGAAATCACCACTGTTGAAACTACCCTCATTGAAGCTGCCGGTGTTGTAACTCCCCCGATTACCAATACCAGTGTTGAAACTCCCCGGATTGAACAACCCAGTATTACCCACCCCAGAATTACCGATACCCGTGTTATAGCTACCCGTGTTGAACAACCCGGAATTACCCACCCCAGCATTCAAAATGCCCTTCAGGTCAAACCCGGAATTACCAATACCAACATTACCGTTACCCGTATTACCGAAACCAATGTTGTAATCACCAGTATTACCAAACCCGATATTGCCGGTCCCAGTATTACCAAAAACATCAGCCACCGCAGCCGTCGCCGCCGCAGGACTACTCAACAACGCCCCCACACCACCCAGCCGAAACACATTCAAATTGGCAAGACTCCCCGTCCCCCCAACCAGACCACCCACCAACCCACCAAGGTCAAACCCACCCAGCAACCCACCCAACCGCACATTCACCGCACCCAGCACCGCCCCGGCGCCACCCCTACCCAACGTGCCGGCCACACCCACAAGCTCAGTCACCGCCGCACGGACCACACCCCCGGCACCACCCACCACACCCAACGGCACCCTGGCAAACGGCGTCAACGCCGCCGCAGCCGCCGACGCCCCACCGTGATACCCCAACATCGCCACGACATCCTGAGCCCAAAACTCCTCATACGCCGCCTCCGCCGCCGCAATCGCCGGCCAGTTCTGCCCAAACAGATTCGAAACCGCAAGCCGCACCAACGCACTCCGATTACCGGCGATCAACGCCGGATGCACCATCAACGACCGCGCCGACTCAAAAGCCGACACCACCACCCGCGCCTGCACAGCAGCCTGCTCAGCCACCACACCCGCAGCACTGAGCCACGCCGCATACGGCGACGCCGCCGCCGCCATCGCCGCCGCCGCCGGACCCTGCCACGCCTCACCAACCAGCCCAGAAGTCACCGCCTCAAAAAACGACGACGCCGACCCCAACTCAGCCGCCAACCCATCCCACGCAGCAGCCACCGACACCATCGGCGCCGAACCCGCACCCCGCAGCATGTTCAACGAATTGACCTCAGGAGGCAAAGTCACAAAACTCACCGGCTCAACCCTCTTCC
>NZ_JCALDW010000037.1:0-1341 GCF_059813065.1 Mycobacterium sp. NGS24 | reverse complement strand
GTGGCGTTCTTCGATACGCACCACGACCAATGCCGTTCCGCAGAGAAACGCATACAGCGCGAACCGAAAGACGGCTTCGCGCCAGCCGATAGCGCGGACCATCACCGGATCCTGGGCGACCGACAGCGCAAATCCCACCAGGGTGAAGGCCAGCACCACCGCGGCCCGGCGTGTCGACACGTCGAGACCCACCAGCACCGGCAGCAGGGTCATGATCAGCAACGGATAGATCCCGTCGGTCGACAGCATCTGAAAACCGGTCAGCGCCAACACATCGATGGCGGTGAAGGCGAACGGCTCGAATCGGCGCACCCGCGCCAATGGGCCCATACCCACCCACTGGCGCGACGGAGCGAACGCCATCACCAGCGAACACAGTGCGATCACCGAGTATCCGACGATGAGGATGGTTTGTTGCGTCCACTGCGACGGCCGGGTCCCGATCAGCATCGCGGCAACCATCAGCGCCACCACGCCGATCCGTAACACCGAGGCGATCCGGTAGGACCGCAAACGGTGCACGCGGCGCACTCGTTCCAGTTCGACGTCGCTGGTCGCCACACGAACACCGTACTCAGGGTGGGGGCGAGCAAACTGCGGAATACCGATCGCGAGTCTGGCGATTACGAACAGTTCGGTGCAGGCGAGCGCTACACTCTGGCAATGGTCGGCGCTGTGACGCCTGAGAAAGTGCGTGTGGTCGTCGGCGATGACCACCCGCTGTTTCGCGAGGGCGTGGTACGCGCGCTCTCGTTGAGCGGTTCGGTGAATGTTGTCGGCGAGGCGGACGACGGTACGGGCGCTCTGGAGTTGATCAAAGCCCACCGGCCCGACGTCGCACTGCTGGACTACCGCATGCCCGGGATGGATGGTGCGCAGGTGGCGGCGGCAGTGCGCAACAACGACATACCCACCCGGGTGCTGCTGCTCTCGGCCCACGACGAATCGGCGATCGTGTACCAGGCCCTGCAGCAGGGTGCCGCCGGATTCCTGCTGAAGGATTCGACCCGGTCCGAGATCGTCAAAGCGGTTCTCGACGTCGCCAAGGGCCGCGACGTCGTCGCGCCCTCCCTCGTCGGCGGCCTGGCCGGGGAGATCCGGCAGCGCGCGGCACCGACTGCTCCGGTGCTGAGCGCGCGCGAACGCGAGGTGCTCAACCGCATTGCGCGCGGCCAGAGCATTCCCGCGATCGCCGCCGAATTGTATGTGGCACCGTCGACGGTCAAGACTCATGTGCAACGCCTGTACGAGAAGCTCGGTGTCAGCGACCGGGCGGCCGCGGTCGCCGAGGCGATGCGCCAGAAACTGCTTGATTGATCGCGGTTTTCGCCGCGAATCAGA
>NZ_JCALDW010000036.1:0-1434 GCF_059813065.1 Mycobacterium sp. NGS24 | reverse complement strand
CATGACACTTCCTGAGTCAACCTCAGGCCGTTTGGGGCAGCAGTCTTTGTGTTCCGCCGTGCAGGTTGGGGTCGTAGGGGCGGTGGTCGCGCCAGCAGCGGTAGATGACGCGGATCCAGGCGCGGGCGAGGATGCGTACGGCGTGCGGGTGGTCATGGCCGCGAGCGCGAGCTCGGGTGTAGATGTCGGCGGCCCAAGGACTTTGGTGGCGGCTGTTGTCGGCGAAGGTGGTCAGTGCCCGGCGGAAGCGTTTGTTGCAGGCCCAGCGGAAGTGCACGGCGTATTGCTTGCCGGATGCTTTGGTTACGGGTGTAGCGCCGGCCAAGGCGGCCACTGCGTCGGGTCCGTCGTAGGCTGCCCGGGAGTCGCCCCACTCGGCGAGCACCTGGGCGGCGTTGATCTGACCCGACCTTGGCAGCGACGTGAAGATCTCGGCGTCCGGGTGCTCCCCGAGGCGGGCGATGACGGAGCGGTCGAGAGCTTTGCAGGCGGTGTTGAGGGCCTCCAGAACGGTGACCAGAGCTATCACGGCGTCAGCGACGGCGGCGGACAGGGCTGGGTCGGTTGTGCCCGCGGGAGTGCCGCGCAGCCGGCCCAGCAGATCACTGGCTGTTCGGCGACCGGAGTAGCCGTGCTTGGCCAGGAATGCGGCCAAACGTTTTTCGCCGAGGCGGGCCGCCCGGACCGCGGTGGGGTACTGCCGCAGGAACGCCAAGCTAATCGGGGATTCAACATCGGCGAAGATCGCCTTGGCGCCGGGCCAGTAGTCATCGAGCAGGGCGCTGAGTTGGTTGGTGGCCGAGACTCGCATGGCGACGATGTCGTCGCGGGTGCGCACTACGGTACGCAATGCCTTGGTCTGTGCACTGTAGGGCGCTACGGGGTCCAGCCGGTGGCGGCGCAGCCGCAGATACTCAGCGATCACCAGCGCGTCGCCAGCATCGGACTTCGCGCCGGAAAGGACTTCGCCGTCGCGCCAGGTCTTGATGGCGTTCGGGGACACCGGGATGACCGGGTGGCCGGCTTCGAGCAGCAGGTCGACCAGCCGCCCGTTGGGCCGTTCGATCCCGATCTGTACATCAGCGGGATCGCCGAATCGGGCGAGTTTGCGGATCAGCGTAGCGATGCCCTCGGCGGTGTGGTCAATCATGAACTGCGCCAGAACATTTCCTACCGCGGACAATACGCACACCGCGTGTGTGGCAGCGGCCCAGTCCAGACCGACGTAAATGGGTTCTGTGGTGCTCTTCGACAACGGATCTCCTCAGGTTGGCAGCGACGACGCGGCGAGGGGATCGACCACCGGACGGTCACTAACTGGCGCTCTGCGGCGCGTCTTCCTGATGCCGGTCTGCGACCCCGGGAGGACCGAGGGCGGCGGTGTCATGCAGGCCCTCAACGAGCGACCACCACTGGCCGTCACCTCGGCCCCCG
>NZ_JCALDW010000035.1:0-12604 GCF_059813065.1 Mycobacterium sp. NGS24 | reverse complement strand
CGGCGGCGTCGGCGGCGGCCAAGCCGGCAACGGCGGCAACGGCGGCGAAGGAGGCACCGGCGGCCTGGGCGGCACCAACACCGGCACCACCAGCGGCGCCGGCGCCACCGGAGGCCAAGGCGGCACCGGCGGCAAAGCCGGCGCAGCCGGCGCCGCCCCCGACAACGCCACCACCGGCTCCAACGGCACCGGCGGCAACGGCGGCCAAGGCGGCGACGGCGGCCAAGGCGCCGCCGGCACCACCGGAACCACCGCAACCACCCCCACCGCCGGCGGCAACGCCGGCACCGGCGGCCAAGGCGGTAAAGGCGGCACCGGCGGCGACGGCATCAACGGCACCGGCGGCGGCAACGGCGGCCAAGGCGGCAACGGCGGCCAAGGCGGCGACGGCGGCAACGGCGGCCAAAACACCGGCACCACCGGCACCGCCAGCGCCCGCGGTGGCATGGGCGGCAACGGCGGCAGAGGCGGCGACGGCGGAACACCCGGCGCCGGTAACACCCTGGGCGGCAACGGCGGCAACGGCGGCCAAGGCGGCAACGGAGGCAACGGCGGCTCGAACACCGCCACCGCGTTCGGTTTCGCATCCGGGGGCGGCGCCGGCGGCGGTGGCGCCGGCGGGGACGGTGGCAATGGCGGAGGCGGCTCCGCAATCGGAGGAACCGGAGGCAAGGGCGGCGGTGGCGGTACCGGCGGACCGGCCCTCAACTCGGCCACCAACGCTCTTGCCGGTGGGGGCAGCGGCGGAGGCGGCGGTGGAGGTGGGACCGCCACCGGCACCACTGGCGGAAATGGCGGGGGCGGCGGCGGCGGCGGCGCCGGCGCGTCGGCCGGCAACGGAGCATACGCAGGAGGTGGCGGTGGAGGTGGCGCGGCCGGAGGTCCCGGCGGTGTCGCAGGAAACGGTGGCCACGGTGGAAACGCCACCTACCAGCTCTCTATGGGCGGCGTCGGCGGCAGCGGTGGGGCCGGGGCTACTAGCGGCAACGGCGGCGGAGGCGGCGGCGGTGCGGCAGGGTGGGTTCAGGGTGTGCCACCCGCAGTCGGTGCGCCCGGCGGCAATGGTCACGGCGGCGCAGAAACCGGGTCGAAGAGCGGGGAGGGCGGAGTGGGTGCCGCTGATAGCTTCAACCTTTATGGAGGCAACGGCGGCACCAGACCGGGCATGGGAGGCGGCGGAGGTAATGGCTATGCGTACGGCCCCACCGAAACCACCGCCGGTCTCCCCGGGCGGTCCAGCTGACCCCGGCTGGCCACCCTTACGGCGAGACCTGCAGACACTCCGCTAGGGATGCGCAACCGAGGCTGCCAGGAGGCCGAGCGCGATCACCGGGAATAAACCCTGCGTCACCGCCGCCCGCGCCTTATCGCGCGCCGAGATCAGCAGCACCACCGCAGCGGCCGCCATCGACCCCACGCCCGCGAAAATCAACGCGGCGCCAGGGACCCGGCGATCCAGCAGCACCAAGACGATGCCGACACCGGCGACGACGGCCAGAAACAGGTTGTAGAAGCCCTGGTTGAACGCCAGCAGCTTGGTGGTTTCGGCTTCCTCCGCGGTGGTGCCGAAGGTCGCGCGGGTGCGTTTCGACGTCCAGGTGAACGACTCCATGGTCCAGATGTACACGTGCAGCACCGCAGCCAGAGCGGCGAAAACCAGAGCGGCAGTGACCATCTCACGTCCTCCTAGTCGAACAGTCCAGGCTGGTTGACTCCCGCCGGTGGCGTCATGCCCAGGTGCGTCCAGGCTTTCGCGGTCGCTACCCGGCCGCGTGGTGTCCGTGCCACCATGCCCGCGCGTACCAGGAAAGGCTCGCACACCTCCTCCACCGTCGCGGCCTCCTCGCCGACCGCCACCGCCAGCGTGGACACCCCGACCGGCCCGCCGCCGAAGCTGCGGGTCAGCGCCGACAACACCGCCCGGTCGAGCCGGTCCAGGCCCAGTTCGTCGACGTCGTACACCTCCAGCGCCGCCTTGGCGACATCGCGGGTGATGACACCGTCGGCGCGCACTTCGGCGTAGTCGCGGACCCGGCGCAACAGCCGGTTGGCGATCCGCGGCGTCCCGCGCGAGCGGCGCGCGATCTCCGCACCGGCCTCGCGGCCCAACTCGATGCCCAGGATTCCGGCCGAGCGGGTCAGCACCCGTTCCAGCTCGGCGGGTTCGTAGAAGTCCATGTGCGCGGTGAAACCGAACCGGTCCCGCAGCGGGCCGGTCAGCGCCCCGGACCGGGTGGTCGCGCCGACCAGAGTGAAGGGGGCCACCTCGAGCGGAATGGATGTCGCCCCCGGACCTTTGCCGACCACCACGTCGACCCGGAAGTCTTCCATGGCCAGATAGAGCATCTCTTCTGCGGGCCGGGCGATGCGGTGGATCTCATCGATGAACAGCACGTCATGCTCGACCAGGTTGGACAACATCGCGGCCAGGTCACCAGCCCGCTCCAGGGCGGGACCCGACGTGACGCGCAACGAGGATCCCAGCTCGGCGGCGATGATCATCGCCAACGACGTCTTACCCAGTCCGGGTGGCCCGGACAGCAGGATGTGATCGGGAGTTCCGCCCCGGTTCTTGGCACCCTCGATGACCAGCTGCAACTGCTCGCGGACCCGCGGCTGCCCGATGAACTCGCGCAGCGAACGCGGCCGCAGGCTGCCGTCGATGTCGCCCTCGCCGACGGCTAGCGTCGGGGCCACGTCGCGCTCGTCGAAGTCGTCGCTCATTTCTTGCCCAGCAGCGACAGCGCGGCCCGCAAGGCCGTCGATGTGGTGGCCTCCCGGTGCTCAGCCAGCACTTTGTCGGTGGCCTCCTCGGCCTGCTTGGCCGCAAAGCCCAGGCCGATCAACGCCTCCACTACCGGACCGCGCACCGCGTGGCCGTTCGCGGCGGCCGCCGGGCCGGCCGAGCTCACCGCGCCGATCTTGTCGCGCAGCTCCAGCACCATCCGTTCGGCACTGCGCTTGCCGATGCCGGGCACCCGGGTCAGAGCGGTGACGTCACCGTCGGCCAGCGCCTGCCGCAGGGTGGCTGCGTCATGCACGGCCAGGGTCGCCATCGCAAGGCGCGGCCCCACCCCGGACACCGATAGCAGCGTCAGGAACAGGTCCCGGGTCTCGCCGTCGCAGAACCCGTACAGGGTCATCGAGTCTTCCCGCACAATCATGGCGGTGATCAACCGGGCTTCGCTCCCCTGCCGCAGCGTGGCCAGCGTCGACGGCGTCGCATTCACCCGGTACCCGACGCCGGCCGCCTCGATGACCGCATGATCCAGCGCCACGAGGAGCACCTGACCGCGTACCGACGCGATCATCGGGCGGCCTTCAGCTTGGCCTGGTAGGCGCGCCGATGCTCCGCAGCCAGCGCTTCAGCCGCGGCCATCCGCGCAATCATCGGCGCCCGCCAGCAGTGGCAGATGGCCAGCGCCAGCGCATCGGCGGCGTCGGCCGGCGTCGGCTTTGCCTGCAGCGCAAGGATTCTGGTGACCATGGCAGTAACCTGCGCCTTGTCGGCGGCGCCGTTGCCGGTCACCGCGGCCTTGACCTCTGAAGGCGTGTGGAAGTGCACCTCGATGTCGCGCTTGGCCGCTGCCAGCGCGATCACGCCACCGGCCTGCGCGGTGCCCATCACCGTCGACACATTGTGTTGGGAGAACACTCGCTCGATGGCCAGCACGTCCGGATGGTGGGTGTCCAGCCAGTGCTCGACTGCGTCACTGATGGCCAGCAGCCTTCGATGCAACGGCTCGCCCGACGGGGTGCGGACCACGTCGACGTCCAGCGCGGTGATCTGCCGCCCGCGCCCGTTCTCCACCAGGGACAGCCCGCATCGCGTCAACCCGGGATCGACGCCCATCACCCGCACCACAGCTCCCCACGTCGCACCGAACAGCTGTTCGATAGCGTAACCGGTGCCGGTGACATCGTCGGCCAGGGACACGCTGGGTAGGTTGTGAACCGTGCCGCTCCACCAGCTAGCCGTCACCCCGGCCGACGTATCCGGAGCACGGTTGGGATTGACACTCAACGAGGCCGCCCCCAACCCGCTGGCGACCTGTCGATTGGACCATCCGCGCGGCGGGGCGTTGTTGCTTGGCGTGCTGGGCGCGTCGCATGTCGTGGTCGCCGAGCACGGCGGCCTCCGGTTCTCCGAGCAGGTGTCCTGCACTGCCGGCGGCAATCTGCCCGAGCGCTCCGAAGCAACCGGCTACACCCTGCGCTCACATATCGAAGGGCATGACGCAGCCGGATTCCGCGCGCTTGCGCGCGAACTGCGGACCCAGTGCGCAGGTCAAACCGGCTGGCTGGGCGGGGTGTTCCCGGGTGACGACGCCGCACTGACGGCACTGGCCGCCGAGCCCGACGGCGCCGGATGGCGGTGGCGGACCTGGCACCTGTACCCCACCGAGGCCGGCGGGATGGTGGTGCACACCGCGAGCCGGTGGCACCCCTAACCGCAGTTACTCCTCGTCGAGCGCGGCCAGCACCTCGTCGGACAGATCGACGTTGGTCCACACGTTCTGCACGTCGTCGCTGTCCTCCAGCGCGTCGACCAGTTTGAACACCTTGCGGGCGCCCTCCACGTCGACCGGCACACTGACTGACGGCTGGAAGCTGGCCTCCGCGGACTCGTAGTCGATACCGGCCTCCTGCAGGGCGGTGCGTACCGCGACCAGGTCGGTGGGTTCGGAGATCACCTCGAAGCTGTCGCCGAGGTCGTTGACGTCCTCGGCCCCGGCTTCCAGCACGGCGGTCAGCACGTCGTCCTCGGTGAGGCCGTTCTTCTCCAGGGTGACGATGCCCTTGCGGGTGAACAGGTACGACACCGACCCGGGATCGGCCATATTGCCGCCGTTGCGGGTGACCGCCACCCGGACCTCGCCGGCCGCGCGGTTGCGGTTGTCGGTCAGGCATTCGATCAGTACCGCAACACCATTGGGTCCGTAGCCCTCGTACATGATGGTCTGATAGTCGGCGCCGCCGGCTTCCTCACCAGCGCCGCGCTTGCGGGCCCGTTCAATGTTGTCGTTGGGCACCGAGGTCTTCTTCGCCTTCTGGATGGCGTCGTACAACGTCGGGTTACCCGCCGGGTCTCCCCCGCCGGTGCGGGCGGCGACCTCGATGTTCTTGATCAGCCGGGCAAATTCCTTGCCGCGGCGGGCGTCTTTGACGGCCTTCTGATGCTTGGTGGTGGCCCACTTGGAATGGCCGCTCATGACTCTGACTTACCTCTTTCGCTGAAAAGTTCGCCCATCGAGTCTACGTGGCGCCTGATTCGCCCGGCTTGATCCACCTCCGCCGGGACAACCGCCACGCAACCGCTACCCCGTAACCCTGAATCGGTGGGGTGGTGTCCGCTCGTATTGTCGGCGCGACACTCGCACAAAGCAGTTCCAGCAAATTGACGAACGGGTTGCAATGCACGGGTTACGCTTCGCGCCAATGATCGCCGGACGGGCCTGGGGATCGTGTCGTGAAGGTGAGGGTCGTCGATGTCGTATGTGTTTGCTGTTCCTGAGTTGATGGCGGCGGCGGCCGGTGACGTGTCCGGCATCGGGGCGGCGGTGCAGACAGCGAACGCTGCGGCCGCGGCGACCACGACGCAGTTGGCGGCGGCAGCTGGTGATGAGGTGTCGGCGCTCGTCGCGGCCCTGTTCGGGGCGCACGGGCAGCAGTATCAGGCCTTGAGTGCGCAGGCGGCGGGGTTTCATGAGCAGTTTTTGCAGACCTTGGCCGGGGCCGGTCAGGCGTATGCCGCGGCGGAGGCCGCCAGCATTGAGCAGTTGCTCCTCGGGGTGATCAATGCGCCCACGCAGGCGTTGCTGGGACGGCCATTGATCGGTGATGGAGCCAGCGCCACTACGGCGGGGGGTCGCGGTGGTGACGGTGGCTTGTTGTTCGGCAACGGCGGAAGCGGTGCGGCGGGGGCGGCCGGGCAAAACGGTGGAGCGGGCGGGTCGGCGGGGTTGTTCGGCACTGGGGGCCGGGGTGGCGACGGTGGTGCGGGCGCCAACGGTGCAGCGGGTGTGGCAGGCACGGCGGGCGGCAATGGTGGTGCAGGCGGTGCGGGTGGATTCTTCTTCGGTCAGGGCGGGGCCGGTGGGGCCGGTGGGATGGGTGGAAACGGTGGCACGGGGGCGTCAGCGGTCGCGGGTAGTGGCGCGGCAGGTGTGTCTGGGGCGGTTGGTGGGGCCGGTGGCCAGGGTGGTGCTGGTGGTGCGCACGGGTTGTTCTTTGGTAATGGCGGTAGCGGCGGCATGGGCGGTAGCGGGGGTACGGGTGGTTTAGGCGGTGACGGTGCTTCGGCTGCCGGTGCGGCCGGGGGTGCCGGGGGCAGCGGGGGCACCGGGGGTGCGGCCGGTGCCGGTGGTGCAGGCGGGTCCGGGGGCGGTGTGGCAGGCGCGGCCGGCACGGGTGGGCAGGGCGGGGTCGGCGGTAACGGCGCTATTGGCGCCGACGCCAGCGGTGTGCTCGGTGACGGGACTGGTGCTACCGGGCTTTCCGGAGGCGCGGGTGGGGCCGGTGGCACGGGCGGGAACAGCGGCGTCGGGGGTACTAATGGCTCGGGCGGACAAGGCGGTATTGGCGGGGACGGTGGGCGTGGCGCCGACGGCGCGGCGACGGGGGTGACCGGCGGTACCGGCGGCACCGGCGGGCAGGGCGGTGCTGCGGGCGCCGGGGGGGCGGCCGGTACCGGAGGTACCGGTGGGACCGGCGGATCTTTGGGGACCGGGGGTGCGGGGGGCCGCGGCGGCGACGGTGGATCGGTGAGCCTGACTACTGCGGCTGCCGTGACCGGTGGCGATGGTGGCCAGGGCGGGACGCCCGGTGTCGGCGGCGCCGGCGGTGACGGCGGCAGGGGCGGCGACGCGAACAACTACGGATCGGGTGATGCCACCAGCGGTGCCGGCGGCGCCGGCACGAGCGGGACCACCGGCGGCAACGGCGGCGCCGGCGGCTACGCCGAGGCCCACGGGGTGTCGGCGCAGGCCAACGCAGGTGCTGGCGGGGTGGGTGGTACCGGCAGCGCCGGGCGCGGCGGCAACGGCGGCGACGGCGGCTCGGCGTCCATCTACAACGGCGGGTCGGCGGTCAACGTCGTCGGAGCCAACGGCGCGGCGGGTGGTACCGGCACGACCGGCGGCGGCAACGGCGGCAACGGCGGCAGCGCGTACACCACAGGGTCGGGCACGGTCACCGGCGGTGACGGTGCGGCCGGGACCAACGGTGCCACCGGCGGCGATGGCGGCGCCGGCGGCACCGCTACGACGTCCGGATTCGGGCAGGTCACCGCGGGTGCGGGCGGGGAGGGTGGTACCGGCAGCGCCGGGCGCGGCGGAAACGGCGGCGACGGCGGCTCGACGGCCATCTTCCACGGCGGGTCGGCAGGCAACGCGGTCGGCGCCAACGGCGCGGCGGGTGGTACCGGTACCACTGGCGGCGGCGACGGCGGCAAGGGCGGCAACGCGACCACCTTAGGGTCGGGCACGGCCACCGGCGGCGACGGGGCGGCTGGGGCCAGCGGGGCCACCGGCGGCAACGGCGGCAGAGGTGGCAACGCCGAGGCCTACGGGTCCGGTCAGGTCACCGCGGGTGCGGGCGGGGTGGGCGGTACCGGGACCGCCGGGCGCGGCGGCAACGGCGGCAACGGCGGCGCGGCGGCCAGCTACGACGGCGCGTCGGCGCTTAACGTGGTCGGCGCCAACGGCGCCGCTGGCGGTGTCGGCACCACCGGCGGGGGCGACGGTGGCAATGGCGGCTACGCGTTCACCTCCGGGTCGGGCTCCGCCACCGGCGGTAATGGGGCCGCCGGGACCAGCGGGGCCACCGGCGGTGACGGCGGCAACGGCGGCGACGCCAGAGCCAGCGGGTCCGGGCAGGTCACCGCAGGTGCGGGCGGGGTCGGTGGTACCGGTACCGCCGGGCGCGGCGGCAACGGCGGCGACGGGGGCTCGGCCTTCATCACCAACGGCGCGTCAGCGCACACCGTGGCCGGCGCCAACGGCGCCGCTGGCGGTGCCGGCACCACCGGCGGCGGCAACGGCGGCAACGGCGGTAATGCCGAAACCGCCGGGTCAGGCACCGCCACCGGCGGCGACGGGGCCACCGGGACCAGCGGGGCCACCGGCGGCAACGGCGGCAACGGCGGTAGCGCCACGACCTTCGGGTCCGGGCAGGTGAACGCCGGTGCGGGCGGGCTGGGTGGCACCGGCACCGCCGGGCGCGGCGGTAACGGCGGCGACGGCGGCGCGGCGTCCATCTTCAACAGCGCGTCGGCGGCCAATGCGGTCGGTGCCAACGGCGCCGCCGGCGGTACCGGCACCACCGGTAGCGGCCACGGCGGCAACGGCGGCGACGCGTTCACCGATGGGTCAGGCACCGCCACCGGCGGGAACGGGGCCACCGGGACAAGCGGGGCCACCGGCGGCAACGGCGGCAACGGCGGTAGCGCCACGACCTCCGGGTCCGGGCAGGCCACCGCGGGTGCGGGCGGGGTGGGCGGCACCGGCACCGCCGGGCGCGGCGGCAACGGCGGCAACGGCGGCTCGGCGGTCATCACCAGCAGCGCCTCGGCGCTGAACGCGGCCGGCGCCAACGGCGCCGCGGGTGGCACCGGCACCACCGGCGGCGGCAACGGTGGCGACGGTGGCAACGCGTTCACCACCGGGTCAGGCACCGCCACTGGCGGGAACGGGGCCGCGGGGACCAGCGGGGCCACCGGCGGCAACGGCGGCAACGGGGGCAACGCCGAGACCCAAGGGTCCGGACAGGCCACCGCGGGTGCGGGCGGGGTAGGCGGCACCGGCACCGCCGGGCGCGGCGGCAACGGCGGCAACGGCGGCTCGGCGACCATCCTCAACAGCGCGTCGGCGCTCAACGTGGCCGGTGCCAACGGCGCGGCAGGCGGCACCGGCACCACCGGTAGCGGCCACGGCGGCAACGGCGGCAACGCGAGCACCGCCGGGTCAGGCACCGCGACCGGCGGTAACGGGGCCGCCGGGACCAACGGGGCCACCGGCGGCAACGGCGGCAACGGCGGCTACGCCGAGACCCAAGGGTCCGGGCAGGTCACCGCGGGTGCGGGCGGGGTAGGCGGCACCGGCACCGCCGGGCGCGGCGGCGACGGTGGCGACGGCGGCTCGACGATCATTCGTAATCACGGCTCGGTGGTCAACGCCGTCGGCGCCAACGGCGCGGCAGGCGGCACCGGGACTACCGGCGGCGGCAACGGCGGCAACGGCGGCTACGCATACACCGAGGGTTTGGGCACCGCCACCGGCGGTGACGGGGCCGCCGGGACCAACGGGGCCACCGGCGGTGACGGCGGCAATGGCGGTGCGGCGATCATCAACAACGCGGCGTCCACGGTGACCGCCACAGCGGGCGCCGGCGGCAACGGCGGGACCGGCAGCGCGGGCGCGGGCGGCGACGGCGGCGACGGCGGCAACGCAACCAACTTCGGCAACCCCGCCAACGCCGTTGGCGGCAGCGGTGGAGCTGCGGGCGCCGGTACACCACCCGGCTCGCCCGGCATCGATGGAACCCCGTAGTCCGGTCGATTTATCCGCCGCGTAGTCGTCGTCTGGGGTTGCCGCTGCGGCGATGCCGCTCTTCGAGTCGTGTGAATCATGCGGCCGGTGCTCTGAACCTAGTGGCGGCCCTCGACCATTTCGACGAACAACCGATGCACCCGCCGGTCTCCCGTCATCTCCGGGTGGAACGCCGTCGCCAGCACCGCACCTTGGCGTACCGCCACGATGTGCCCGGCCGCTCGGGCCAGCACCCGCACGCCCGAGCCGATCCGCTCGACCCAGGGTGCCCGGATAAACACGGCACGTACCGCAGAATCCAACCCCTCGAACGGGATATCACCTTCGAATGAATCGACCTGACGTCCAAAGGCGTTGCGCCGCACCGTCATATCGATCCCCCGCAACGGCAGCGCGGCGCGGCCGTCGGCTCCGGCATCGAGAATCTCGGTGGCCAACAGGATCATTCCGGCGCACGCCCCGTACGCCGGCAGCCCGTCGGCCAGCCGCGCGCGCAGCGGCTCGAGCAGGTCGAAATCACGCAACAGATGGCTCATTGCGGTGGACTCCCCACCCGGAAGCACCAGCCCGTCCACCGCGTCGAGTTCGGCGCGGCGGCGCACCGTCAGCGCGTCGGCGCCGGCTTCACGCAGGGCGGCCAGATGTTCGCGGGTGTCGCCCTGCAGCGCAAGCACCCCGATCCGCGGCGGGCTCACGACCGGTAGTCACGCTTGAAGCGGGTCAGCCCCTCCTGCATCACCGCGGCCACCATCTCGCCGCTCTGGTTGAAGATCTTGCCCTGGCACAGCGCGCGGCCCCCGCCGGCCGACGGCGAGGACTGATCGTAGAGCAGCCATTCGTCAGCGCGGAATGCCCGCATGAACCACATCGCATGATCCAGCGACGACACCTGCAGGTGCTGGCGTTCCTCCATATGGTTGACCTGCGCCGAGCCCAGCAGGGTCAGGTCGCTCATGTAGGCCAGCGCACAGATGTGCAGCACCGGGTCGTCGGGCAGCGGGTCGCGGTGCCGGAACCACACCTGCTGCTGGGAAGCCTTGCCGGGCAACAGCTTCAGGTTCTCCCGCGGCACGATGCAGACGTCCCACTCCTCGAACTGCTTGAACCCCGCGTCGTCGAATACCTTCACCGAGTTCAGGCCGGGCAGTCCATCCGGTGGCGGCGCCGCAGGCATGGCGTCCTGATGGTTGATGCCTTCCTGGTCGGTCTGGAACGACGCACCCATGCTGAAGATGATCTCGCCGTGCTGGATCGCGTTGACCCGCCTGGTAGCGAACGACCCCCCGTCGCGGGTCCGCTCGACGATGAAGACCGTGCGTTCCTTGGCGTCTCCCGGGCGCAGGAAATAGCCGTGCAGCGAGTGGACCTGATAGCGCGGGTCGACCGTGCGCACCGCCGAGACCAGCGACTGACCGGCCACATGACCGCCGAAGGTGCGCTGCAAAAATCCCGATTCCGGGCTGAACACGCTACCGCGGTAGATGTTGACCTCGAGCTGCTCGAGATCGAGGATCTCTTCGATCGCCACGGATAGTTCTTACCAGCCGCGTCGGGCCAGGCGATGCGGCTCCGCGATCTCCTCCACGTTGATGCCGACCATCGCTTCGCCCAAGCCGCGCGACACCTTGGCCAGCACGTCGGGATCGTCATAGAAGGTGGTGGCCTTGACGATCGCCGCGGCCCGCTGGGCCGGATCGCCGGACTTGAAGATCCCCGAGCCGACGAACACGCCCTCGGCGCCGAGTTGCATCATCATCGCGGCGTCGGCCGGGGTCGCGATGCCGCCGGCGGTGAACAGCGTGACCGGCAGCTTGCCGGCGCGGGCGACCTCCACGACGAGATCGTAGGGCGCCTGCAATTCCTTTGCGGCAACGAACAATTCGTCCTCGGACAACGAGGTGAGCCGACGGATCTCACCGCCTATGGCGCGCATGTGCGTGGTCGCGTTGGAGACGTCGCCGGTGCCGGCCTCGCCCTTGGATCGGATCATCGCCGCACCCTCGGTGATGCGTCGCAACGCCTCACCCAGATTGGTGGCACCGCACACGAACGGCACGGTGAAGTTCCACTTGTCGATGTGATGGGTGTAGTCGGCCGGGGTAAGCACCTCGGATTCATCGACATAATCCACCCCGAGGCTCTGCAGTATCTGCGCCTCGACGAAGTGCCCGATCCGGGCCTTGGCCATCACCGGAATGGTGACCGCATCGATGATGCCCTCGATCATGTCGGGGTCACTCATCCGCGATACCCCACCCTGGGCGCGGATGTCCGCGGGCACCCGTTCCAGCGCCATCACTGCGACGGCGCCGGCGCCTTCGGCAATCCGGGCCTGCTCTGGGGTGACGACATCCATGATGACGCCGCCCTTGAGCATCTCTGCCATGCCCCGTTTCACCCGGGCGGTTCCGGTTTGGGCCCCGTTCTGCTGGGTCTCCACTACTCTCCTCGACTCTCGATTCAGGGGTCCAGTCTAGTGGTCCGCGACAAATCGGTTTCCCGCTGCGGGGCTGCGTCACCCGCGTTCGGCTGATTCGGGCCGGGCTTCATCTACCACCTACCCACAAGGCTCGGCCAGAAAGTTTGAGTGAGTGTGATGTCTCAGGACATCGGTGTCAGTTCTATATCAAGACATCGGTGACGGTTGATGACCGCCTTGACGAAGACGGCGATCGCGGCCTGGGCGGTCTCACCCCACGCCACGTGCCAGGCGACGGCAAAGCGAGAGTGGTCGTCGATGAGCTACAGGATCACGCACGTGCGTCCGCCGGTCAGAACGTACTCGGTGCCGTCGAGTTGCCAGCACGCATTCGGGGCCGGATAGACGAACCGCCGCCACGCCGACCCGAGGCTTCTTCTTCGGTTCCAGTCGAGCCACGCCGGCCTCGCGGAAGATGGTCCCGAGACATCACAGAAGTCTGAGTCAGCAGAATTTGGTATAATCGAACGTATGTTCGAGCAGTTGTGTGATGAGGCGCCGCCGCCTCGGGAGGACCCGTCGCTGTATTGGGCCTGGATCGATGACATGACCAAGGTGTGGCACCAAGCCCTGAAAG
>NZ_JCALDW010000034.1:0-24052 GCF_059813065.1 Mycobacterium sp. NGS24 | reverse complement strand
AGCGAACGAACCGCGATGATGCCCACCCGCCGCCGCACCCGCACCCAAAACCGCGCCCACCGCATCGCCACCGAACGACGCGCCAACCACAACGCCCGCACCACCACCCACACCACCAACTGGACCGACTGGACCCACTGGGCCGACAACCACCCACCACCCCACCCCGACGACGACCCACCACCCTTCTGAAGGGTTGTCGGTCTAAGCAGGTGCCTCGCGCCCTCGAATCAGCACCTTCGCTTGGGCCCGTTGCGCAAGTCCCTCGCTGCGCTCGAATACGCAAAGAAAATTGGCTTCGTCAACCGCGACCTGTGCGTCAAATGGTCGAGCGACCAGCCGGCCAACGGTTGCGCGTACCGCAGCGACCAACGAATACGGCCAGTCAATCAACCGCACGCACTGGATCGGCGCACCCAGTCCGACGGCGAAAGAGATGTGCCGGGCCGGTTCGGCGATGGGTAACCCCGGGGAGTACCCGGCCGGGGTGTCCCGGTGCGGATTGTGCGCGATCGACCGCCACGGCGTGTCGCCGAAGCGATAACACAGAATTCCGTTGTGTTCCGCGTCGACCCACGCGAGTTCAACATCATCGTCGAACACCTTGATCTGTTCGTTCGCCGAGGGAATCACGTCGGGTCTCAACGTGAATGGTGCTGCGGATGGGGCGATTTCGTCGAGCGTTGGTTCCGCTGCATATGAGAGATATTCGACGTAGAGCAGGCACCCCTCAGTGGTCAAGATCAACTCAGTGCCCGGCCATCGCTTGTTGCCTGAGTCGTAGTACTCACCGATACGCAATCGCAGCGGATGGGACATCAGCGGATCGAAAGCGGGACAACGGCATCGCGCCGATCCCGCAGGTCGGCGAACTCATTGGCCACCGGCAGCAACTCCCCCAATTGCCGCGGGTACACCACCTCGCCGGCGGCCTCGAACGCCGCGATATCGGCCACCCCACACCAGCGAAACCCGTGGATGTAGCGACGTTCCAGCTCGGTGCGCCCCTCCAGAGTCGGCTCGAACCGCTCGGTGCGGTGCACGAGGTAGAACTCTTCGCTGTCGATCATCGAACCGTTGAACTCGAACACCTCGTCGCGGCGCCAGATCGGCCCGAACAATTCGGCCGGCGAGACCTGCAGACCGGTTTCCTCGGCCAGTTCACGGGCGGCCGTCTCGGCCAACCGCTCCCCCGGCTGCACCTCACCGCCGACGGTGAACCACCACCGGGGCGCGGTGCCGTCGGTGACAGCGGGATCCGAACCGCACAACAGCAGCACCGCACCGGTCTCGTCGAGCAACACCACCCGCGCCGAGGTGCGATGGTTGAGCTCATGATGGGCGTGCGTCTGCGCGTGCGGCCGCTCGGCAATCTCGAAATACGTTGGCAGCGGCGCCGTTCCACCCAATCTGAACAACCGCACCATGCGCCGCTCGGCCAGCACCAGGGTGTCGCGGACCGCGTCGTTGTGGAACCGTCGGGCCAGCAGCACCCGGGCCTCGGCGTCGGCCAACTCGGCCAGCAGACCCGCGGGTACCGACGCCGGGTCGACCATCGCCAAAGCGGCGGACAGCTCGTTCTCCGCGGTCTCGCGCGCGCTGCGCGGGGCCCGCTCCGCGGCATCGGCCAAGGCGGCCAGCCGCTTGCCTTCGGGTGCCCCGCCGTAGGCGTCGATCGCGATCGCCCGCGCCACCACGGCGCGCCGCGCCAACGCGCCGTCCAGCGCCTGCCAGGACAGGTCGTACCGCACGTGCAGCCGGTTCAGCCGGTTCGCGCGCTGATACCCCCACGCGCCGAACGCCACCATTACCAGGAACAGCCCGACAAGCGCGGCGATCAGCCACACCATCAGCTGGCCACCTGCACCTTGACCCCCGACCCGGCAACAGTCTCGTACACGCGCATGATCTGGCTGGCGACCACCGACCAGTCGTAGCGGCGGACGGCGTCGGCACCGGCCGTCACATACCGGTTGCGCAGTTCGTCATCGTCCAGCACCGCTATCAGCCCCTCGGCCAGCGCGACACTGTCGTCCACCGGCACCAACCGCCCCACTGCGCCGTCGCACAGCACCCGCCGGAACGCGTCGAGGTCGCTGGCCACCACCGCGGTGCCGGCGGCCATCGCCTCCACCAGGACGATGCCGAAGCTCTCCCCACCGGTGTTGGGCGCACAGTAGACATCGGCGCTGCGCATCGCCGAGGCCTTCCCCGCATCGTCGACCTGCCCCAGGAAGCGCATATTCGCGGCCAATCCGCTTGCCTCGCTGAGCAATTCGTCCTCATCGCCGCGGCCGACGATCAGCAACTGTACGTCGGGAAAACGCTGCACCACAGCCGGCATGGCGGCCATTAACGTGGCCATACCTTTACGGGGTTCGTCGTAGCGCCCCAGGAACAGCACCGTCTTGCCGGGCCGCGGGTAGCCGTCCAACAGCGGCGCCGAGGCAAAGAAGTCGACGTCGACACCGTTGGGGATCTCCACTGCATCGGAGCCCACCGACTCCATCTGCCAGCGGCGCGCCAGATCGGACACCGCGATCCGGCCGACGATCTTCTCGAACCGCGGCCGCAACATGCCGCCCAGCACCGACATGGCCACCGACTTGGTGGTCGAGGTGTGAAACGTCGCGACTATCGGACCCTCGGCGATATTGAGGGCCAGCAGAGACAGGCTCGGGGCGCTCGGCTCATGCAGGTGCAGCACGTCGAATTCCCCATCGGCGAGCCACTTCTTGACCTTGCGGTGAGTGGCGGGCCCGAACCGCAACCGGGCCACCGACCCGTTGTAGGGAATCGGCACCGCGCGCCCGGCGGAGACGACGTAGTCGGGCAGGGCGGTCTCCGGGGAGACCGGTGCCAGCACGCTGACCTCGTGCCCTCGCGCGCGCATCACATCAGCCAGCTGCAGCACATGCGACTGCACCCCGCCCGGCACATCGAACGAGTAGGGGCAGACCATGCCGATCCGCATCACCGGCCCTTCAGCCAGGCCCGCCGGTCGTCGGACAGATCAGCCAGCCACTGCGGCTGCATCATGTGCCAATCCTCGGGGGTGGCGGCGATGTTCTGCTCGAACTCGTGAGCCAGCGCCTGGGTGATCGCCTGCACGTCGCCGCTGCTGCAGTCCAGCGGCGGATCCATCTTGCAGGCCCAGCCGTCTCCCTCGAACCAACAGTGCGACGGCAGCAGTGCCGCGCCCGTCGCTATGGCGAGTTTGGCCGGACCGGCCGGCATCCGGGTGAGTTCGCCGAAAAACTCGACTTCCACGCCGGTGCGGGTCAGGTCGCGCTCCGCCATCAGGCACACCACCCGGTTGTCCCGCAGGCGGTCGCACAACACCTCGAAGGGCGGTCGTTCGCCGCCGGACAGCGGTATCACCTCGAAGCCCAATCCCTCGCGGTATTCGATGAAGCGCCGGTACAGCGACTCGGGCTTGAGCCGCTCGGCGACGGTGGCGAAGGTGCCATGCGTCTGCGCCAGCCACAGCCCGTTCATGTCCCAGTTGCCGCTGTGCGGCAGCGCACAGATCACGCCCCGCCCCTGTGCCAGCGCCCCGTCCAGGTTGTCCTGTCCGTGGGTTCCGGCGTCGAGCTGACGGGTCAGCTCGACATGGTCCATGGTCGGCAGTCGGAACGCCTCCCGCCAGTAACGGGCGTAAGAAGCCAGCGAGGCACGCATCAACGAGTCGGGCACATTCCTGGGCGCGACCCCGATAACCCGAGCCAGATTCTTGCGCAGCTGCTCCGGGCCGCCGCGCCGGGCCGCGTACCGGGCCCCGGCGCTGAAGACGTTGCGCGCAGCGAACTCCGGCATGGCCCGCACGGCCATCCAGCCGGCAGCATACGTCCAGTCGGTCGCGGCACCGGTCACGAGTTCGCGGGGACGACGACGGCCGAGCAGACTCAGGCTTCCCGAAGGCGGTATCACTGCTCACTCTTTCCCGATAGTGCAATGCGGTCGATGGCCCCGGGCGAGGTCCGCACCGCGTACAACCGCTGCGCACAGGTGATCACACTTAACACCGCCAGCAGCCACATCGCCACCGGGAGCGCCGGCGGCCAGGCAACGAACGGGAAATCGGCGACCCCGGCGCCCACCAGCACAATGATCAGGCGCTCCGGTCGTTCGATGAAGCCGCCGTCACCGCGCAACCCGCTGGCCTCGGCCCGCGCCTTGATGTAGGAGATCACCTGGGAGGTGACCAAGCAGATGAGCGTCGCCGCGGTCAACGGCTTGTCGTGCAGGTGAAACGCGATCCACCAGAGCAGCCCGCAGAACACTGCGCCGTCGCACAGGCGGTCGCAGGTGGCGTCCAGCACCGCGCCGAAGCTGGTGCCGAAGCCGCGTTCGCGGGCCATCGCCCCGTCGGCCATGTCGAACAGCGTGAAGAACCAGACCACACACCCGCCGGCGAACAGCTTGCCCATCGGGAACAGCACCAGCGCCCCGGCCATCGAGCCGACGGTGCCGATGACGGTGACGATGTCAGGTGTCAGGCCCACCTTCAGTGCGGTCCTGGCCACTGGGTCGGTGGCTTTGGCGAAGAACGCCCGGGTCAGAAACGGCAGCTTGCTCATCGCGGCCTCACGACTGCCGGGCCCACTCGTCGGCCAGCAGTTGCCGGGTTTCGCGCAGCAACTGCGGTATCACCTTGGAGCCGCCGATGATCGTGATGAAGTTCGCATCGCCGCCCCACCGGGGCACCACGTGCACGTGCAGGTGTTCGGCAAGCGAGCCGCCCGCCGAGGTGCCCAGGTTGATGCCGACATTGAAACCGTGCGGGCGCGACACATTCTTGATGACGCGGATCGCCTTCTGGGTGAAGGCCATCACCTCGGCACTCTCCGACTCGGTCAGCTCCTCCAGCTCCGATACCCGCCGGTACGGCACCACCATCAGGTGCCCGGGGTTGTAGGGATACAGGTTGAGCACGGCGTAGACGAGTTCACCGCGCGCCACCACCAGACCGTCTTCGTCGGCCATGCGCGGGATGTCGGTAAAAGGTTCGGCAGGGCTGGCATCTTCCCGCTTGATCGGAGCCTCGGCCAGGTAGGTCATCCGGTAGGGAGTCCACAACCGTTGCAGGTGGTCGCGGCGCCCGACGCCGCGGTCCAGGATGGTGTCGTCCGGCTCAGTCACCGTCCGCAACTTTCATCAGTTCCGCTGTCGGAGTGGCGTTTTCGCGTTTGGCGATCCAGTCCGCGATGGCCGCCACCGCCGCGTCGCGGGGCACGCCGTTGATCTGGGTGCGGTCCCCGAACCGGAAACTGACCGCCCCGGCCTGCACGTCCCGATCACCGGCCAGCAGCATGAACGGCACCTTCTGGTTGGTGTGGTGCACGATCTTCTTGGCCATCCGGTCGTCGCTGCCGTCCACCTCCACCCGCACACCGTGCGACTTGAGTTGCGCTGCAACGTCTTTCAGATAGTCGACGTGTTCGTCGGCGACCGGGATCCCGACCGCCTGGATGGGCGCCAGCCACGCCGGGAAAGCACCCGCATAGTGCTCGGTGAGGATGCCGAAGAACCGTTCGATGGAACCGAACAGGGCACGGTGGATCAGCACCGGACGCTGCCGGGTGCCATCCGACGCGGTGTATTCCAGCTCGAACCGGTCCGGCATGTTGAAGTCGACCTGCAGCGTCGACATCTGCCAGCTGCGCCCCAGCGCATCCTTGACCTGCACCGAGATCTTCGGCCCGTAGAACGCCGCACCGCCCGGGTCGGGCACCAGCTCCAGCCCGGAGGCCTCCCCGACCTCCCGCAACACCTGGGTCGCTTCCTCCCACACCTCGTCAGAGCCGACGTACTTGTCCGGGTCTTTGGTGGACAGCTCCAGGTAGTAGTCGGTCAGCCCGTAGTCGGCCAGCAGGTCGAGGACGAACCGCAGCACCGAGGTCAGCTCGTCGCGCATCTGCTCACGCGTGCAGTAGATGTGCGCGTCGTCCTGCGTCATCCCGCGCACCCGGGTCAGTCCGTGGATCACCCCCGACTTCTCCAGCCGGTAGACACTGCCGAATTCGAAGAGCCGCAGCGGAAGTTCACGGTAGGACCGCCCGCGGGACCGGTAGATCAGGTGGTGCATCGGGCAGTTCATCGGCTTGAGGTAATAGTTCTGGCCCGGCTTGCGCACCGTGCCGTCCTCGTTGAACTCGGCGTCGATGTGCATCGGCGGGTACATGCCCTCCGCGTACCACTCCAGGTGCCCCGAGGTGATGTAGAGCTGTTCCTTGGTGATGTGCGGGGTGTTGACGAACTCATACCCCGCCTGCTCGTGCTTCTGCCGCGAGTACTCCTCCAGCTCGCGGCGCACGATGCCGCCCTTGGGGTGGAAAACCGCCAGCCCGGAACCGATTTCGTCGGGGAAGCTGAACAGATCCAGCTCCACGCCCAGCTTGCGGTGGTCGCGGCGCTGCGCTTCGGCGATCAGCTCGAGGTGACGGTCCAGCGCCGCCTGCGACTCCCACGCGGTGCCGTAGATGCGCTGCAGGCTGGCGTTGCGCTGGTCACCGCGCCAGTAGGCCGCGGAACTGCGGGTGAGCTTGAACGCCGGGATGTGCTTGGTGGTGGGGATGTGCGGTCCGCGGCACAGATCGCCCCAGACGCGTTGCCTGGTCCGGGGATTGAGGTTGTCGTAGGCGGTGAGCTCATCGCCGCCGATCTCCATGATCTCGGGGTCCCCGGATTTGTCGTCGACGAGTTCGAGCTTGAACGGTTCGCCGGCCAGTTCCTCGCGCGCCGCGTCCTTGGATGCATACACCCGGCGGTCGAACAGCTGACCTTCCTTGACGATCTGACGCATCCGCTTTTCCAGCTTTTCCAGATCCTCGGGCGTGAACGGCTCCTCGACGGCGAAGTCGTAGTAGAAGCCGTCGGTGATGGGCGGGCCGATGCCCAGCTTGGCGTGCGGAAAGAGGTCCTGCACAGCCTGGGCCAGCACGTGAGCGGCGGAGTGCCGGATCACGCTGCGGCCGTCCTCGGTGTCGGCGGCCACGGGGGTCACCTCGGCGTCGGAGTCGGGCACCCAGCTCAGGTCGCGCAGCGTGCCCTCGGCGTCGCGCACCACCACCACCGAGTCGGGCGTGCCACGCCGCGGCAGACCGGCCTCACCCACCGCGGCAGCCGCGGTGGTCCCGGCAGGGACCCGGATGGGGGCGCTCATCGGATTCGTCTCCAATGCTTAGTCGTTGGGATCGCCGACCATGCTATCGGGGCGTCACCTCAGGGTTGTCCAGGCTTGAGCCGCACGAACAGCGCATCGGCTTCAGTGAGCAGGGTGTCGCCGTCGCGCAACCGGCCGGAGACGAAGATCTTGCGCCCGTCCACGCTGTCGATTCCGGAGTCGAACTGCAACTCTTTTTCGATCGGCACGATGTTGCGGTAGTTGATCTTCAAATACGCGGTGCGCTGGCGACGGCTGCCGGTCAGCCACGCGGCCGTCAAGCCGAGCACACTGTCGAACAGCATGCCGAGCGCGCCGCCGTGCACCGCACCGTTGCGTCCGAGGTGAAATCGGGCGAACCGCGCCGTGCCTTCGATGCGACCGTCATCGGTCTTGCGCGGCCGCATCGGGATGGACAGCACGTTCCCGCGTTCCGGCAGATCCATCCGGCGACCCGACGGCGACTGCCATTCGTCGGCGTCATACGGCGCCAACATCGCCGACAGTTCCTCCAGCCGGTCGGCCGCCTGGGTGATGACGTCGTCGGGCGCGTCGACGGCGCGGGCGTGGTCCTGCAGCCTACGGACCGCGGCGACGAACCGGCCGTAGTCCGGCCCACCCTTCTCGGTCGGTTCGGGTGGGTTGAATCCCCCGCCGGGGTGGGGCTGATCTGCAGCTGCCATCAGCACACCGTATTAGCCGTGGAACTCTGCAGCGGCATCGAGCCTGCCCTCAGGGCTGAGCTGCCCGGCGTGTCGCCGCCACCACCGCAGGCTCGGCGCCGTCATTACAGGCTCGCGTCGAAGATGGCCGCCGAATTGCCCTACTGGGCGGCGCCGGCGGCTGACAGCGCCTCGAATTCCTGGTCGGTCAGCGTGATCTCGGCGGCGGCGACGTTCTCTTCCAAGTGGGCGACCTTCGAGGTTCCCGGAATCGGCAACACCACCGGCGAACGCTTCAGCAGCCACGCCAGCGCCACCTGCGACGACGAGGCGTCGTGCGCCTTGGCGATCTGTTGCAGCGGGCCGCCGGGCGCTGCCAGCGGTCCGCCGGCCAGCGGAAACCACGGGATGAACCCGATGTTCTGCTCGGTGACGGCGTCCAGCAGCGCCTCCGCCTTGCGGTTGGTCACGTTGTACATGTTTTGCACCGACACGATCGGCGCGATCTGGCGGGCGGCGTCGAGTTGCTCGACGTCGATCTCGGACAGCCCGATGTGGCGGATCTTGCCTTCACCCTGCAACGCCACCAGCTCCCCCAGCTGGTCGGCCAACGGGAAGTCCGGGTCGATGCGATGCAGCTGGAACAGGTCGATGGTCTCGACACCGAGCCGCCGCAAACTCATCTCGCATTCCTGGCGCAGGTAGCTGGGATTGCCCAACGGGATCCACACGTCCGGGCCGGTGCGCAGCAGCCCGGCTTTGGTCGCGATCACCAACCCGTCGTACGGATGCAGCGCCTCACGGATGATCTCCTCGGACACATACGGGCCGTAGGAGTCCGCGGTGTCGATGAAGTTCACCCCCAGTTCGGCCGCGCGCCGCAACACCAGCACACATTCGTCGCGATCGGTGGGCGGCCCCCACACGCCCTGGCCGGTCAGGCGCATGGCGCCGAACCCGAGCCGGTTGATGGTCAGGTCGTCACCGAGGGTGAATGATCCGGAAGCCGCTGCGCTCATCTTTCCGACGGTACGCATGGCAAGCTGGCCGGGTGGACTTGGATGCGCTCGCCGACCAGCCGCTCACCTATCCCGACGTGGGCGCCACGGCCCGCTCCCCGCTGCCCACCGGATACGGCCATCTCGTGGTGTCCGCGCAGATCGGGACGGGCCGGGATCGTTTCGAGCAGGCCGCCGACGCGGTCATGCACTGGGGAATGCAACGCGGAGCCGGCCTGAAGGTGCAGGCCAGTTCGGACACCGTCGCGGAGTCGTCGGTCGTGGTGGTCACCATGCTGGGCGTGCTGCGCGCCCCGTGCCGGGTGGTCTACGTGGTCGACGAGCCCGACGTGCGCGGTTTCGCCTACGGCACCCTGCCGGGCCACCCGGAGTCCGGCGAGGAACGTTTCGTGGTGCGCTACGACCCGGACAGTTCGGCGGTGTTCGCCGAAGTCTCGGCGTTCTCCCGGCCCGGCACCTGGTGGAGCACACTCGGCCGGCCCGTCACCGCGGTGGCGCAGAAGGTGATCGCTAAGCGGTACCTGCGCGCGGTGTGAGCGCAGCGCCGTCCAACAGCCCCGACTGCCGCACCGCGTCCTGGATGAACCGCTGCACCGGACGCGACCGGATGAATCCGGCGTGGCCGCCGCGGTACCACACGATCTCCGGTTTGCCCCAGTGCTCCCACAGCCGGATCACCTGGCCGCGGGGATGCACCACCTGGTCGGCGATGCCGGCGTAGACGAAGCGGCCGCGCATCGGCACCTGCGGTGTGAATGACAGCGGCGACACCATCTCCCCGATGGGCTCGGCCAGTTGCATGGTGTCGCGACGCGGATCGCCCCGGCGCAGACCCGAGTGCCGGCTCAGCAATTCGACCAAGTTGGCCACCGGTACCCCCAGAATGGCGCAGGTCAGATCACTCTCCAGGCTGGCCACCAGGGCTGTGATGTAGCCGCCGAGCGACATGCCGTTGAGCCCGATCAGCGACTCGGGCTCCTGCGCGCGCACCCAGGACAGCAACCGCCGGATGTCCCAGACCGCCTGCGCGGTGGCGTGCACGTCGTCCATGACGTCCTCGCCGGGAAACACCGCACCCTTGGGCAACCCGCGCGCGCGCCGACCGTGCATGGGCAGGACGGGCAGCACCACGTTCAGGCCGAGCTCTTCGTGTAACTTCCAGGCCCGGAATATTCGCAGATCTATTGCCGATCTGCCCATTTCGGTGCCGTGCACGCAGATCAGCCAGGGCCGCGGTTCCGGGTGACGCAGCAGCACCGCGTACTCGCGCCGCAGCGCGGTGTATCCCAGCCATCGTTCGCGGCCGGGCTCGCCGGGGTGCGGGACGTATCCGCTGTCGAAGGACAGCTCCTGGTAGGACCGTTTGCGCCCGCGGACCTCCCGGATCTGCACTTCGGAAAGCGGCGGCGGCGGGGCGAAGAAGCCGCTGGGCTCCGCCAGCCAGCCCTGGTCGCCGTAGAACTCCAGCGCCTCGACCACTTCGTCGTTGATCCGCTGAAAGGCGGCCGGCCGGCTCACCGGGCGGCGCACCTTCAGGCCCGCCAGCACCACCTCGTCGCGGAACGCCTGCGCGGCCAGGGCGGCCGTGGGCCGGGCGATCGGCAGTCCGGCATCGTGGTCGTCGGCGTTGCGGTAGTCGCGCCAGGACCGGGCGAAATACCGGCCGGTGCGCGCGAACGGCCGGACCGTCTCTCCGACGGCTCGGCGCAACAGGCGGCGCCGCCGCGCGTCGTCCTCTTTGACGGGTACTGCCATGCTCAAAACGCTAACACCGCCAACGGGTTTGACCGGCTCTTCGGCGGTTCGATACTGCTCACTTCACGCCGGGAATGCGGCGCCGGTCACACCGCTAGCTCCAGCCGGCGAGCAAACGCTGCGCCCCAGCGCACAATGCTGCGATGACCGCCCCGACCGGGGCGTCGTCGCGGATCATCCCGACACCCTGCCCGGCATCCGGAGAGGCACTGACCGTCGCGCGACCCGGTTGCTGCCGCGCCAGCTCCTGTTCGCGGCCCGTCCAGCGGGCGACGAAGTCGTTGCGCAATACCCGGGCGGGGAACCGCTCGGGCCACGGCAGTCCCGCGGCGACGTCGAAGACCCGGGTGACCCGGGTGTCGGTTTCGGCCGCCTCGATCAGGGCCTGCCGGCCTGCCGCGCCGGTCAGCGCCTCCGGGCACGCCGCCAGCCGGGTGCCCACCCACGCACCGCCGGCACCGGCCGCCAGCACCGCGGCCAGGCTGCGCGGCGAGGCGACCCCGCCGCCGGCCAGCACCGGCACGGACACCGCGTCCAGGACCGCGTCCAGCAACGGCAGCGTCCCCAGCCGCACCTCGCCGTGCCCGCCACCTTCGGCGCCGCGGGCCACCAGGATGTCAACGCCCGAATCGGCCGCCCGACGGGCCCCGACGGCATCGTAAACCTGCGTGACGGTGGGAATTCCGACCTTGTGGGCTTCGTCGACCCAGGAGAAGTCGGTGCCGAAGCTGACCGACAGCAGTGCCGGGCGGGCGGCCAGCGCGTCCTGCAGCAGGCCGTCCTGGCTACGCATCACCCAATCCACCAGTCCGATGCCGAACCGTCCGCTGACGTGCTCGAGCTCGGCGGCCAGCGTCGCCCTGGTGGCGGTGCTGCCCATGCCCACCATGCCCAGGCCACCGGCCGCGGTGACTGCCGCCGCCAGCCGCCCGCCGGCGACCCCGCCCATCGGCGCGTTGAGGATCGGCACCTGCAGGCCGAAGTCCCGCGACCAGGGCGTGGCGAGCACGGTCAGTGGGCGGCGCCGGGCTGGGACTTCAGCACGGTCAGCATGACCACCGAATCCTCCACCGCGTGCAGGGCGTGCCGTACCGGCGGGATGGCGATGTAGTCGCCGGTCCGGCCGTCCCAGCTGTCCGCCCCGGCGGTGAGTTGCACGTGCCCCTGCAGCACCTGCAGGGTGGCCTCGCCGGGACTGTCGTGTTCGGAAAGGTCGTGGTCGGCGAGCAGTGCCAGCACTGTCTGACGCAACTCGTGGGTGTGCCCGCCGTGGATGGTGTGCGCGGCCCGGCCGCTGTGCGACGTGCGGGCTTCCGCCAGCTTCTCGGACGCCAGGGAGGTAAGCGAGAGGGATTCCATAGTTGAGTCCTTTCAAGCGGCTAACAGGAGTATGCCCGCCACCGACAAGGCGATGACCTTGACCGCCTCCAGACCGACGTAACCGTAGTGGGCGTGGGAGCGTGGGCCGTCCGAGCCGGCGAGCACCTGGTCCGAGCGACTGGTCAATCTCGGTCGCACCACAATGAGCTGTACGGCCAGTGCGACGGCGGCGACGGCATACGTGGCGATGATCCGCAGCGGGGTGGGCCCGGCCACCATCAACGCGAGCAGCACCAGCGCGAAACCCACCTCGATGGTGTTGAGCGCGCGAAATACCAAGCGCCCGATGCCCAATCCGATCTGCAGCGTCACGCCGGGCGCCCGGAATTTCAGCGGAGCTTCCAGAAACGAGATCGCCAGCACCATGCCGAGCCACACGAAGGTCACGGCTACCTCGATCGCGTTGCCGGTGCTCATCGCGCCGTGCCTGCCGTCAGATGAGTCAGGCACAGATCCGGTTCCACGAAGGCCTCGAGCCGGTCGACGGTGATGGGTGCCGACCAGCTTTCCAGTGCGCCCTGCATGAGACCGAGGTGGATGGGACACACGACGCTGGATCGGACTTCGGCGAGTTCCAGGAACGGGCAGTGCCGCAGCCCGACCAGTTGCTCGCCGTCGGATTCGCGGCGGTCGGGGGCGAAGCCCAACTCGTCGAGCAACCCGACCAGATGCTCGATCGACTCCTCCACGCCCATGTCGTCCGGCGCGGGCAGCCGCTCCCCCCAGGAGCGGCCCGCGGCCACCGCCCGGGCACTGGAGTTCTCTTCTGCGGCAAGCCCGTTGATCAGGATCTCGGCGAGCAACTGGTAGTGACGGGTGCCGCCGCGGTCCATCTGCCGCACGGCCTGAAACATCGACGGCGGCCGGCCCGGCCCGCGGCGGGCGGGTTCGACCTGTTCCACCTGGCCGTCACCGAGCAGGCTGTCGAGGTGGAAGCGCACCGTGTTGGGATGCACCCCGATCGTGTCGGCGATGGCCAGGATGCTCAGCGGCTCGGGTGAGCTTCGCAGCACCCGCAACACCGCTCGGCGACGGCCGGCATCTTCGGGTGGCTTCGGGCGGCCACTCACTGGTATATCCGGTATGTCATGAGGTAGAGTTTACACAAGTCAGCTTGTGAAAACTAGGGATGGATGACTGCCATGGCCGGTGAGAAGGATGCGCTGCCGTCGTCGACACGCGACGACGCACACGTACAGGGACACTGGCTGCTGGCCCGGCTGGGCAAGCGGGTGCTGCGCCCCGGCGGCGTCGAACTCACCCGCACATTATTGGCCCGCGCCAAGGTCACCGATGCCGACGTGGTCGAGTTGGCACCCGGTTTGGGCCGCACCGCCGCCGAAATCATCGCCCGCAACCCGCGGTCCTACGTCGGCGCCGAGGGCGACCCCGACGCAGCCGGCCACGTGCGCAGCGTTCTCGGCGGCCGCGGCGAGGTCCGGGTGACCGACGCCGCCGAGACCGGCCTGCCCGACGCCAGCGCCGACGTCGTCATCGGCGAGGCGATGCTGACCATGCAGGGCGATTCGGCCAAGCACGCGATCGTGGCCGAGGCTGCGCGGGTGCTGCGCCCCGGAGGTCGCTACGCGATCCATGAACTCGCCCTGACCCCCGACGACGTCCCCGAGGAGATCAGCACCGAGGTGCGCCAGGCGCTGGCGCGGTCGATCAAGGTCAATGCCCGTCCGCTGACCATTGCCGAATGGTCGGAACTGCTGGCCGGTCACGGCCTGGTTGTGGAGAACGTCGCCACCGCCCCGATGGCGCTGCTGCAGCCGCACCGGATCGTGTCCGACGAAGGCCTGCTGGGCGCGCTGCGGTTCGCCAAGAACGTGCTGACCCAACCCGAGGCACGTAAACGGGTCCTGATGATGCGCAACACTTTTCGCCAGCACCGCGAGCGGCTGGCGGCCGTCGCCATCGTCGCGCACAAGCCCGGCGCCGCCTAATCGGTCAGCGCCTGCCGCGCCCGCTCGATGCTCTGGTCGACCAGCCGGTCGATTGCGCCCCGTCCGCCGGGGACCTCTGCCGCACTCAGGTTTCGGGCCATGGCGGCGGTGTGCACTCGCAGCCCGGTCAGCAGTTCCGCGCACTGCGAGCCGGCGACGACGGTACGCCGCGCCATCGTGCGCAACGTGTCCCACTCGGTGTGCCAGGAACCGTCGGGGCGTTCGTCGTTGGCCAGCGCCGCCGCGGTGTGCAGGGTGGCGGCCAGCGGCGGCGCGGCCAGGGCGGCGCGTCGAATCAGGATGGACAACACCGGATTTCGCTTGTGCGGCATCGCCGAGGAGCCGCCGCGCTGTCCGTCGCCGGGTTCGCTCAGTTCGGCGATCTCGGGCCGGACCAGGGTGACGACGTCAGAGGCGATGCGCCCCCAGCAGTCGGTGCAGCCGACCAGGGCGTCCCCGGCTGCGGTGACCGGCGCCCGCGTGGTGTGCCAGGGCGAGCGGTAACTCAGGCCCAAAGTTGTTGCCGCAGTTCGAGTTATGTGTTCGGCCAGCTCAGCGGGATCGGCTGACTCGGACAGCACCAGCTCGACGGTGGCCGCGCGGGTTCCGACGGCGCCGCCGAACTGCGCCGGGGTCGACAGCGCACCGAGCCGGGCATACGCCTCGACCACACCGTCGAGCCAGCCGGCGGCCTTGGCGCCGAACGTAGTGGGCGCCGCGTACTGGGTCAGGGTGCGCGCCACCATCGGGGTGGTGCGATGGGTGGCGGCCAGAGTCGACAACGTGGCGATCTGTTCGGCCAGCTGCGCACTCACCTGCCCGACGACCTCACGCACTGCCAGCATCAGTGCCGTGTCCAGGACGTCCTGGCTGGTCAGTCCCCGATGGATCCAGGGACTCAGCGCGGGCACCGCCCGTCGACGCAGCAGGGCCACCAGGCCGAACACCGGGTTGCCGCCGTCCTCGGCGGTCACCGCGAGTTGCTCGCAGTCATGCGCGCCGACCAGGTGCGCCAGATCGGTCCCCGGCACCGGCGCCACCCCGGTGGTGACCAGCGCGTTCAGCCAGGCCGATTCGACGGCGACCATCGACCGGAGCAGCGCCTGGTCGGTCATGCAGTCGCCGGCACGCTCGTCACCGGGCCAGAGCAGATTGGTCATCGCCGATCTTCCCTGAACGCCAGGAACACGGTCTCGCGCGGTCCCTGCAGATGGATGTCGAAGCGCAGTCGCGAGTCGCTCTCGGCGACGCACGCCAGGGTCGCCCGACGCGGTGCGGGCAGCGCAGGATCGATGTCCAGCGCAGCACCCGGCACATAGGCACGGGTGCACAATCGGTGCAGCAGCCCCCGGGCGAACACGGTGACCGCGAAGAAGGCCGGCCGCGCCGGGCTGGTCGGGCCTGGGACCACGGTGCGGAAGGAGTAGTGACCGTCGACGTCGGTGGCGGCTCGGCCCCAACCGGTGAATGTCGCCCCGTCGCGTCGCAGCGAACCGGTGGCCCGCGCAATCTGGCCGGCGCCGTCCGGCTGCCAGATCTCGATCAACGCGTCCGGCACGGCCGCGCCCGCGCCGTCGAAGACATTGCCGTGCAATGTAATTGCGTCCGCACGGTCTCCTGCCAGGTCGTTGTCACCCGGGAACGGCAGCCCGATACCGAAGAACGGTCCTACGGTTTGCCCTGGCGTGCATGGCGATTCATCCATCAGCACATCCCAGCACAATGTCCCAGCGGTAGCCCGTGGCATATTCCGGCTCGGTGAGGTCGTGGTCGTACCGTGCGACCAGACGTTGGCGCGCAACGGGATCCACGACGGACTGGTAGATGGGGTCCAGATCGAACAGCGGGTCCCCGGGAAAGTACATCTGGGTGACCAGACGCTGGGTGAAGGCGGTCCCGAAGACCGAGAAGTGGATGTGCGCGGGGCGCCAGGCGTTGCGGTGATTACGCCACGGGTACGGGCCGGGCTTGATCGTGGTGAAGCGGTAGGAGCCGTCGGAACCGGTGAGACACCGGCCGGCGCCGGTGAAGTTCGGGTCCAGCGGTGCCGGGTGCCGGTCGTGCTGATGGCGGTAGCGGCCGGCGGCGTTGGCCTGCCAGATCTCGACCAGCTGACCCGCCACCGGGCGGCCGGCGAGGTCGAGCACCCGGCCGGTCACGATGATGCGCTCCCCGATCGGTGCACCGACGGTCAGGTCCGCATCATGCGGGCCGACGTCCTGGTGGCCGAAACACGGCGACCAGCGTTCGATCTCGTCCGGGTCGACGGCCAGCACCGGGTGCTTCGGGTGACGCAGCACGCTGCTGCGGTAGGGCGGGTAGTCCAGCCGCGGCTGGGGTTCCGGGCCGGTGCGGTCCGCGGCGAGCACAGCGATCTCCGCCGTGATGTCGCGTTGTGATGCGACGCGCTGCGATGCGGCCTCCACGACGCCTGAGGCTACCGCCACCCGGCCCGGCCGGCTGGTAATTGACGCGGCCCGGCCGATATCGCATTCTGGTGAACAGAAAATTCCTCTGCTGACCAGACATCGATGATCGTGGTGTGCCGTGACCGTTGACAGTGACCTGTTCGAGAATGTGCGCCGCGGCATGATTCCGGCGCATATCTACAACGACAAGGACCTGTTCGCCCGGGAAAAAGAGCGGCTGTTCAGCCGGACCTGGATGTTTGTGGCGCACGAGTCGGAGATTCCGCAGGACGGCGACTACGTGGTGCGCCGGGTGCTCGACGACTCCTTCATCATCAGCCGCGATTCACACGGGCAGGTGCGGGCGTTGTTCAATATGTGCCTGCACCGCGGCATGCAGGTGTGCCGCGCGGAGGTGGGCAACGCGTCCAATTTTCGCTGCCCCTACCACGGTTGGACCTACCGCAACGACGGCCGGCTCACCGGCCTGCCGTTTCACCGCGAGGCCTACGGCGGCGACCGGGGCTTCGCCAAAGATCAAACCCTGCTGCCCGCACCGAATCTGGCGAGCTACAACGGCCTGATCTTCCTCAGCCTGGACCCGCACGCGCCGCCGCTGCGGGAGTACCTCGGCGACTTCGCTTTCTATCTGGACTTCTACACCAGGCAGAGCGAGCTGGGCGTGGAACTCCGCGGTCCGCAACGCTGGCGGATCAAGGCGAACTGGAAGATCGGCGCCGAGAACTTCTCCGGCGACATGTACCACACCCCGCACACGCACGCCTCGATCGTCGAGATCGGCCTGTTCCGCGAACCGAAGGCGCAGAAACGCAAGGACGGTGCCACCTACTGGGCGCAGCGCGGCGGCGGCACCACCTACAAACTGCCGCCGGGCGACTTCGACGCCCGGATGCGCTACGTGGGCTACCCCGACGACATGATCGGCCGCATCAAGGAGGTCTGGTCGCCGCGACAGCAGCAGGTCGTCGCCGAAGACGGCTTCATGTTCTCGGCCGCCACCTGTTTCCCTAATCTCAGCTTCGTGCACAACTGGCCCAAATTGCCCGGCAGCGAACAAGTGCTGCCGTTCATCTCGATCCGGCAGTGGCAACCAATCAGCGAGAACGAAACCGAGGTGTGCTCGTGGTTCGCGGTGGACGCGGCGGCACCCGAGCAGTTCAAAATGGATTCGTACAAAGCGTATCTGATGTGCTTCGGATCGACCGGCATGTTCGAGCAGGACGATGTGGAGAACTGGGTCTCGCTGACCACCACCGCCGGTGGCGCGATGGCCCGGCGCCTGTTGCTGAACAGCCGGATGGGACTGCTTGAAGACGACACCCCGGTGATCGACACCCTGGCGCCGGAGGCCTTCCACGGTCCGGGGCGCGCCCAGGTCGGTTACAACGAATACAACCAGCGCGAGTTACTCAAATTATGGGCGGATTATCTCTCATGAAACCGTTGCCGTTCAACGATATCCGCCATCTGCAGGCACACCAGTTCCTGGTCGACGAAGCGTATCTGCTCGATCGCCAACAGTATGAGGCGTGGCTGGACACGATGACCGACGACATCCGTTACGTGATGCCGGTGCGCGTCACCACCGCCCGCGGCGCCGGGTTCGACACTCCCGCCTTCCCGAAGCCGGGGATGGACCACTTCGACGAGGACCGGTACTCACTGAGCCAGCGGGTGGCCCGGATGGGTACCGAGCATGTGTGGGCTGAGGATCCGCCGTCGCGGTTGCGGCACTTCATCACCAACGTGCGCACGTTCGCCTCCGACGACCCGACCGAACTGCTCGTCGAATCGGCCGAACTGCTGTTCCGCAGCCGCGGCGACGTCAACGAGAGCGCGTTGTTGTCCTGCGCACGTCAGGATGTGCTGCGCGGGTGCGACGGCGACTGGAAACTGGCCCGTCGCACGATCGTTGCCGACGAGTCGGTGCTGCGGATGCAGAACCTGGCGGTGTTCCTGTGAACCCGCCGATCCAACCGGTCGGTGAACCGCTCACTGTCGCAAATGAATTCACCGAAGTCGTGGTGCAGCGCGTGGAGACCCGCAACGGATCCCGGCTGCTCATCACCGCCCCCCGCAGCGGCCGGTGGATCAGCCTGGACGCCCTCGAGGTGGAGGCACTGACCTGGCAGAACCCCCGTACGCTGGCGGCCATGGTCGGCAACTCCAACGCGCCGCTGCTGCCCGACGAGCCGGAAGCCGACGATGACCGGCTGGCTTGACGGCAAGCGGGCGCTGGTGGTGGGCGCCGGCTCCGGGATCGGCCGGGCAGTGGTCGACGCCTTCCGTGCCGAAGGTGCGAAAGTTGCTGTGCTGGAACGTGATCCGGACAAGTGCAACCGGTTGCGCGACGAGCTCCCCGAGGTCCCTGTGATCGAGGGTGACGCCACCGGACGGGACGCGAACGACAGCGCGGTGCGCGCCGCCGTGCACAGCTTCGGCGGACTGGACACCCTGATCAACTGCGTCGGGGTGTTCGACTTCTACCGGGGAATCGACGACATCGACGCCGACGACCTGCCGGCCGCCTTCGACGAGATGTTCCGCACCAATGTGCTCAGTCAGCTGCAGTCGGTCAAAGCCGCACTCCCGGCGCTGCGCGGGCACCCGGGTGCCTCGATCGTGCTGACCGAGTCGACGTCGGCCTACTATCCCGGTCGTGGCGGCGTGCTGTACGTGCCGTCGAAGTTCGCCGTGCGGGGTTTGGTGACGGCGTTGGCGCACGAGTTGGCGCCGCACATCCGGGTCAACGGGGTGGCGCCGGGCGGAACGCTGGACACCGACCTGCGCGGACTGGCCAGCCTCGGCCTGGCCGAGGTCCGCCTGGACGACTCCCCCGACCGGGCAACGGATTTGGCGGCACGCAGTCCGCTCAATGTCGCGCTGTCCGGTGCCGACCACGCGTGGAGCTATGTGTTTTTGGCAGCGCAGCGCTCCCGCGGCATCACCGGTGAGACCGTCCACCCCGACGGGGGGTTCCGGCTTGCTTGAGCAGCAACGCATTCTCCTCGCCCAGGCCTGCCGGGTCGCCGCTGCCCGCGGCCTGGTGGACGGCATCCTCGGCCATCTGAGTCTGCGCGTCGACGAGGACCGCCTGCTCATCCGCTGCCGCAGCGACTCCGATACCGGCGTGGCGTTCACCCGTCCCAGCGACATCCGGTTGATCGATTTCGACGGAAAGGCCGGAGCCACCGGTGAACTCGACGGTTACCGGGTACCCAACGAGTTGCCGATCCACCTGGAGACCATGCTGGCCGACGCCCGACACCAGGCCGTCGCGCACCTTCATCCGCCGGAGGCCGTCGCCGCCGATCTGGCCGGCATCACCATCCGGCCCATCTACGGCGCCTATGACATTCCGGGCGCTTGGCTGGCCCGCGCCGGCGTGCCGGTCTACGAACGCGCGGTGCTGATTCGAAGCTCGGAACTGGGCAAGCAGATGGTGGCGGCGATGGGCACCGCGTCGGTGGTGATCTGTCGCGGGCACGGCATCACCAGCGCCGCCGCTACCGTACCGCAGGCGGTGTTGCAGTCGATCAGCCTGAATGAGTTGGCGCGCATGGCATTACGCGTACGGTCCGCCGGTGGCACGCTGACCGAGATCGACGACGCCGACTGGGACGACCTGCCGGACCTGGGGGCCGGGTTCAACGTCGACGCGGCGTGGCGGCACGAGGTGGCCCGGTTGGCTGCTCAGCCCAGCTGACCGCCGATCTCATCGGCCGCCCGGACAAGCGCGGCCGCGATCGCCCGATATTTCGAGGTGGGCAGCCGGTGCTGCGGGGCGGCGGCATTCAGCGCGAGGCGCAACCCGGGAGCGCCGGTGGGAATCGGTACTGCCACCGAGGCCACGCCCTCCTCGCTCTCCTCCCGGTTGCCGGCGTAACCCCGCTCGCGGATGCGGGACAGTTCGGATTCCAGCTTCGCCCGGCTGACGATCGAGCGCGCCGTGATTCCGGGCAGCGCCTCCTGCGGAAGCAGTTGCCGCAGTTCGGCTTCGGACAACCCGGCCAGCAAGGCCTTGCCCGTCGAGGTGCAATGCGCCGGCATGGTGCGGCCCAGTCGGGAAGCCACCCGAACCGCTTTCGGACCTTCCACCGCGGCGACGAAACGGATGTTCGCGCCGTCGAGCATCCCGACGTGGATCGTCTCGCCGAGCTGCTCGCTGAGGGTGCGCATGACCGGCAGCGCGGTGCGCGCAATGTCGATGCGCCCGAAGATCGCGAACGCCACGCTGGTCAGGGCCGGTCCCGGCAGGTACGCCTTGGAGTCGGGGTCCTGGCGGACGAAGCCGCGGTAGGTCAGCATCGCCAGCAGTCGGTGCGCGGTCGACGACGCCACACCCAAATACCGTGTCGCCTCGCTCAGCCGGATCTGCGGTTGCTCCCCCAGCAGCAACAGCAGCTTGAGTGCATTGTCGACCGACTCGATCGGGTACTGCGGCGCCTCTTTCCGCACCCGCAGAGCGTATCGCCGCGACCCCCTGAACCGGCCGCGTGGAAAAGGAGTCGCCGAAAACCGCATGCGCCGCCGAAAACTTGGCTACCGTTCCTCGCAGCGTCGCGTTGCCCGGTGGTCGGGGAAATCATGACTGGTAGGCAGCGCGGCGCGCTATTGCGCCGGCGCCCGGGGGGCCGCGTCGGCGACGCCGGAGAGGACACCCTGTTGAGCTATTACACAATGCCACCAGAAATCAACTCCGGGAACTACAGCTCGGGCGTGCACAACGCGGGCATCTCCAGCTCCGGCGGCTGGAACGAGGGCAACAACCAGTCCGGGTTCTTCCACTAGTCACCCGCAATTGGCAGCGGTCAGGCATCCTTTAACCCATGAACGTGGAGGCCCTGCTTCAGACCATCCCGCCGCTCGCGGTGTACCTGGTGGTCGGTGGAGTCGTCGGACTCGAGAGTCTGGGCATACCGCTGCCCGGGGAAATCGTGTTGGTCAGCGCCGCCCTGATGTCGTCGCATCACGAGCTGGCGGTGAACCCGGTCGGCGTCGGCGCCGCGGCGGTGATCGGCGCGGTGATCGGCGACTCCATCGGGTACTCGATCGGACGCCGGTTCGGGATGCCGCTGTTCGACCGGCTTGGCCGGCGCTTCCCGAAGCACTTCGGCCCCGGCCACGTCATGCTGGCCGAAAGGACGTTCAACCGCTGGGGTGTGCGCGCGGTGTTCTTCGGCCGGTTCATCGCGCTGCTGCGCATCTTCGCCGGACCCCTGGCCGGGGCGTTGAAGATGTCCTACCCACGGTTTCTGGTCGCCAACGTCAGCGGCGGCATCTGCTGGGCCGGGGGCACCACCGCGCTCGTCTATTTCGCCGGCGTGGCTGCGGAGAAATGGATGTCGCGGTTCTCCTGGGTAGCGCTGGTCATCGCCCTCATCTGCGGCGTCACCGCGGCTATCCTGCTGCGCGAGCGCACGTCTCGGGCCATCGCCGAGCTCGAAGAAGAACACCACCGCAAGGCCGGCACCACCGCCTGAGTCAGCCGGCCGCCTCACCGAGCTGCGGGCGATGCTGCTCGATCAGCGTCCGCGCCAGCGACTGGGCGCGGTGCGCGGAGTCGCGGTCGCCCACCGCGGCCAGGATGATCGCGCCTTTCATCAGGAGATGCCAGGACCAGGCGAAGTCCTCGACGTCAAGCAGCCCGGCGGCCACCGCGCGCTCGCGCACTATCTGCCGGACGTTGTCGAGGTGGACGATGCAGGCCTGCCCGGCGGGGTGATCGGGACCCAACTCCAGCAGCACGTTGATGAACGAGCAGCCCTCGTAACCGTCCCGGTGCTGGAACCACTCGTGTAGCACGTCGAAGATCGCCAGCAACTGCTCCTCGGCCGTGGCGCCCCGCTGGGCGGACTGCTGTTCGATCAATCCATGGGTCCAGAGCTCTTCGCGCCGCTGCAGCACCGCCAGCACCAGATCGTTTTTGGTGGCGAAGTGGCGGTACAGGGTCGCCCTGGCCACCCCAGCGCGTTCGATGACTTCGTCGGTGCCGACGGCGCGGATGCCGCGACGACTGAACAGCTCGTAGCCAGCGCCCAGAATCCGTTCGCGGGCCGGCACAGCTGACGCCGCGGACCCGGTGACCTCGGTCGTTGCCATATCAGGCCTTACCGTACTCTTAGCCCGACCGTGTAGACAGACCGCCCTGTCTTGTTATAGAAATGGTATCCACAGGACAAGAATTTGTCTGTCTTCAGATTGCAGGACGGGCATCCATCGCGGCGTAGTTCACGCCAGCCGATTAGGAGTGCACCATGAGCCTGGCCATTTCCGAATCATTCTCCACCCACCTGACGCTCAGCACTCGGTTGGTCTACGCGTTGGGCGATCCGCGCAGCACGCTGCGCGCCATCACCGACCGCAGCGGCGACGCGGTGGTCATCCATGCCGGCGGGGAGGTCGACGCCTGTAATGAGCAGACCTGGCGCCAGCTGGTGACCGAGGCGGCCGCGACCACCACCCCGCCCGGGCCGTTGGTCGTCGATGTCACCGAAGTCGAGTTCCTGGGCTGCTGCGCCTACAGCGTGCTTGCCGAGACGGCCGAGCAGTGCCGGCTGCGCGGCGGCGAATTACGCCTGGTGAGCCCTGCGCGGGCCGTCGAGCGCGTGGTGCGGGCGGGCGGCTGGGCTGCCACGCTGCCGATCTACCCGACTGTCGACGACGCCCTGAGCGCGCGGCGGTAATCCGGCCTGCGGCGTTATGCCGCGCCGTTGGCGACCAGTTCTCGGTCCGCCGCGGCCGGTGGCGGCCCCACCTCCAGCACCGCCCGGACCGAGGCGCGCAGGTAGTCGCCCAGCATGGGCATCCCGAATTGCTGCCCGCGCGGACCGATCCATTTGGGCAGGTCGATGATGCAGGCGGCGATCAAGTCGACTGCGACGGCGTCGCTGCGCCGCCACATTCTGTCGGCCAGCTGCGACATCGCCGCGTGCAGTTCCGCCGCCAGGGTGTGCAACTGCGCGGCGATCTCGTCCGGCATCGGTTGGCCGGCCACGTCCTCGCGGCGCACCGTCATCAGGCAGGCCGACGATCCCGGATACATCTCGGGATACAGCAGCGACGTTTCGGCCGCGGCGTACACCGCGTCCAGCGGCTCACTGTCCGCTTCGGACCGGGCATCGTCGACCAGGCTGCTCAACAGGTCCAGAAAGCGGCGTTCCGCACGTATCCACACCCGCCCGAGCAGGCCGCCGCGCGACTCGAACGCCCGGTAGATGGCGCCGTTGGAGACGCCGGTGGCCTTGGTGAGTGCGCGGATCGTGACGGCTTCGATCCCGTGCTCGGCGACCAGTTCTTCCGCGGCGTCCAGGACGTCGTCGTGTCCGCGCGACCGGGGACTCAACACTGCTGACCACTCCTTCTTCGGATGTGTGTTGCGGTCATTGTCCCCAACCGGCCTGGATCGCACAGCGAAATGGCCGATACGGCCGAACTCGCACCGGGTTTGGCGCCGGCCGCGCGGGTAGCTTGGCGGACATGGGCACATCGTGCTCGGCGAGCGGCCTTCCCACGGTGGGGGTCGAAGAGGAATTTCTGCTCGTCGAACCGCAGACCGGCGAACCGGCACCCCGCAACAACGCGGTAGCCATCGAGGCGGCCCGCCGCGGCGTCGACATGCAGCTGGAGCTGAGCAGTTGTCAGGTAGAGATCGCTTCGGGGGTGGTGCGGACCAGTCGGGAACTGCGCGATG
>NZ_JCALDW010000033.1:0-36139 GCF_059813065.1 Mycobacterium sp. NGS24 | reverse complement strand
CCAACACCTAAGCCGCCACCGATGCCACCACCGAGACCGATACCTGCCTGGCCGCCGACTCCGGCACCGGCACCGAGGCCCAGACCAGCGCCACCACCGATACCGCCGACGACGCCGGCCTGGGCGTTGATCCCGGCCTGCACCTCGAAGCCGACCCCGACCCCCGCCTGACCGCCCACCCCGACACCGGTCCCGAGCCCCAGGCCGGCACCTGCTTGGGCGCCGATTCCGGCTTGCACGCCGAACCCGACACCCAGACCAGCCTGCGCGGCCCCGCCGACTCCGGCGACCAGACCGCCCGTCGGCTCGACGAACGCCAGCCCCGGAGCACCCACCGGCGCGCCGACGACGTTCGGGGCAACGACATTCGGGCCGACGAGCCCGGCACCAATGCCTGCTCCGATATCCGTTGCGACCGCATCGGCCAATCCGACTCCCGCGTTGCCGACCGCCGCTGCCGCATCGGTGGCAACGAAGGCGGCATTGTCGACGACGGCCCCGGCATCGCTAAGCAGCGGCGCGGCCGCGTTGAAGACCGGGCCGGACTCCTGTGCAACGAAGCTCGACGGCGCGAAACCATGTTGGTCGGCGATCGCCTGTTGCAACCCGCTGACCGGGTCGTCTGAGGAAAGGTTCAGGCCCGGAACCGCGCCGGCGGCTGCGGAGGACAGCTGCGCCGGTGACACGTCGATCAGTCCGGCGTTGGTCATCGCTTGTCCGGGGGCGGCGACAAAGGACCGCGCCGCCTCTTCGCTGCGGAACAGGCTCAGGATGTAGTCGACAAGCGAGGTCATTTGTCCGTTTCCCTTCAATAGAAACTCTGTGAAGTCATTCGCCGAAGTGACCGGCGCTCTGTCATCAACCGTATGGAATTCGAGCCTTAATCAAATCGGGGTCAGATCCCCCCGCAGGGGGAATACCCACCGGGATACTCGGGGGCATCGTGTTAGGGGATTAGGGGATTTCGAAGGATCCCTAGCCACAACCCTTAATGACAGCATTTACGCAGGTCAAACACTGGGAAGACGCCATCGCTGACGGTGTGAACGCCGGAAACAGCGCAGACTCAGCCGTGCAGACCGAAGTCGTGGTGGTCGGGCTGGCCGCCGTGCGGTTGCGCATCCGGGTGGATGATCGCGTGATCCCAGATGCCTGGATCGCTCACCGGGAATCCGCCGTGGTCAAGAGCAATGTGCGCCGCCTCACCACCGCTGAACAGCACTGAGGGCTCAGGCTGGCCGAATGCCGCGGGCTGTGGGCTCGCGGACGGTTCACCCGGCAGGTGCGGAGTCGGCTCGCTGATGACACCGCTCACCGGCGCGTGCTCATGAACGAGCCCAGCAGGGGTGTGCGGTGTGAAGGCATCGAACGCCGCGGTCGCCGCACCACTGGCCCAGACATTGCCGTGGTCGGCAACCTGGGCTCCCGATCCGGCGGCCGACGGGCTGGCCATCGACAGGGAATCCGACACCATCGGAATCAGATTGTTGACGTCGTGACTGGTCACACCGGTAAGTTGGGCGTTCGCGATGGCCTGGGCGGGGTCGGCTGCGTAGCGCGCGGCGGCGTCGGGATCACGAACCAGCGAGATGACGAAATCGAGCAACGAGTTTGCCACCACGCACCTCCTTGCCGCACTTACCCACGCCAATCCGCGCTAGCACGATGTTATCGGTCGACCCGCCCCCGGTGTTCGGTACCAAACCCGCCCCCCTTCAAGCATCATTAGGGGGTACGACATTAGGGGAACTGCGGGGTTACGGGGCTAGGACGGGCTACGGTGTGGAAGCCGCCGGTAGCCACCCGGACTCAAAAGGGGGTAAGGGAAATTACCGCATCCCCCACCGACATCCCGCGGGCGGCGCGCGTCGTCCTCGACGAGCTCACCAACCCCGCCTCGGCCCCGGTGCTGGCCGTGATCTGCGGCGGCATCGGCACCGGCAAGAGCACCCTGTTGGCCACCGTCCGCGACGCGCTGCGCCGCGCCGGCGTGACGACGCTGACCCGCCCGCCCCGCAGCGATGAACAGCGTGATGTTGCGCTGCTCATCGACGACGCCCACCTGCTCACCGACGAAGAATTGCTCATGCTCGCCGAATGTGCAGCCGACGGGCGCTGCACCGTCGTCATAGCCACGCAGGCTCAGGAACAGCGGCCGGCATTGCGCTCGCTGACGACAACGATCGAACGGGATCGCCCGCGCATCTCGCTGGGTCCGCTGCCGGTCGACGAGCCCCTGCTGAATTGCACGGCCGGTCTGCCCTTCCTGCTGCATGCGGTGACCGACAGCGCGGAGCCGGCGCACTCGGCACGGCTGGCACTCATCGAGCGGTTGCGCCGCGTTGATGCGCCCACCTTGGACACCCTGCTGATCCTGTCCCTGAGCCAACAGTTGGGCCCGGCCGATGTCGCTGCGGCACTGAGCATTTCGATTACCGACGCCCGGATACTGGTCGACCGGGCGTGGTCCGGCGGGTTGGTCCAACCGGCACACCCACCGGCATTTCACCAGTTGGTGCACGACGTCGTCGGGGGGATCGTCGGCAACGCGCAACACCGCGAGGTCGAATCGGGGCTGCTGCGTTCACAACTCGAGATCTCGACGGTGACGCCGGACCTCGCGCTGCGCCTGGCCGAACACGGACTGTCCGACGACCGGCTGGGCGCCATTCTTGCCCGGCACGCCGGCAATTCCCGCGCCGACGCTGTGCAGACCGCACGGTTGTACCGGGCCGCAGCCCGTGCCGGTGCCACCGGGCTGAGCTCGCGTCTGGCCGATGCGCTGGCCCGCGCCGGGGACTGTGCTGCCGCCGCTGCGCTGGCCGACGAGTTGCTGAGCTCGTCCGATTCCGCCGAGCGTGCAGCAGCGGTACGGATCGCTGCCAGCGTCGCCACCTACAACGGGAACTCGGGTCAGGCAGCGGAGTTGTTCGCGTGGCTCGGACCGTACCCGGACGCGGTGGTGGGCGCTGCCGCCGCAGTCGCGTTCATCGGAACGGGCGAACTCGCGGCCGCCCACGACGCCTTGCGGCTCAAAGACTCCGGTCCCCCGACCATGGCGGCACGCGCTTCGCGCAGTCTGGCCGACGGGCTGCTGTCGTCCATCGATCAGCCCTATTCGAGCGCCATGGCAAAGCTGAGCCAGGCGATCGCCGTCGAACAGGCCCTCGGCGAGGCATTCCCTGACAGTCCGGCGGCACTGGTGACGTTGGCCGCGTTACACGGCGGCGACCCGGTCCGCGCCCACAGCGTGATCGGGCGTGCGGTGCGCACCGCTGGCGATGCCCAGTTCCGGCGTCGGCACCTGCTGTTGTCCGGCTGGATCAAGATGCAGGAGGGACAACTGGCCGCGGCGGGTGCGGACGTCGCGGCCGCGACCACCGGCGGCGAACTGCACCGGCGTGACGCGTTGTGGGCTCACGCACTGCAGACGGCGATCGCACGTCGCAGCGGCGACACCGGTGCGCTGCAGAAGCACTGGTACACGGCCATGGAAGTGCTGGCCGAGTACTCCATCGACCTGTTCGTCCTGCTTCCACTGGGCGAGTTGTGGGTGGCTGCGGCGCGGATGCGCCACGTCGACCAACTGCAACACAGCCTGGATCAAGCCTTCGCGTTGCTCGGCTCGTTGGGAAACCCTGCGCTGTGGTCGAATTCGCTGCACTGGGCCGGTGTGCACGCCGCGATCCTGGCCAACTCACCCGGCGCGGTTGCGCCGCACGGACAGGCGCTGAGCACCGCGGCCCCCCACAGCTCCCTGGCGCAGGCACTGTCCGCGGCCGGTAGGACCTGGCTGCGGGTGCTCGCTGATCAGGTCGATCCCGACGAGGTCACCGCGGCAGCTCGGGCCCTGTCGCACGTGGGGTTGACTTCCGACGCGACTCGGCTGACCGGTCAGGCCGCGCTGCAGACTCCCGATGCGCGGGTTTCCGGGGCGATGCTGCAATTGGCCCGAGACCTGAAGACGAACACGGGTTTTGGCGAGACCGTTGCCGCCGACACAGATCTTCCGGACGCCTCCGACAGCACGGTGGCGCCACGTCAACCACCGTCGGGTTCGCCCTTGTCCGAACGCGAACGTGAGGTTGCCGAGTTGCTGTTGCTGGGCCTGCCCTACCGCGACATCGGAGGCCAGCTGTTCATCTCGGCGAAGACGGTCGAGCATCATGTCGCCCGGATCCGCCGTCGGCTCGGCGCCGGATCACGCTCGGAGATGCTCTCGATGCTGCGGGCCATGCTGGTGCCGGACAGATAACAGTGTGGGAGAGGCCACGGTGTCTGCCTGATCACACCGCGCCTGTACTGGGCTGGTGATCTGCGCAAACTTAGGTTTGCCTTTCTCGCGGCGGGTGCCACAAAGGTGTCACTATGAGCTGGTTAAGCAGCAAAGCGCATTACCGCGCACCGACATGCGTGACGACGAATTGAGGTGACCCTCGGTGACCCTGCAAACCATCCGGTTGGTATTGGGCATGGGCATGACCGCGGTCGTGATCTTCTTGGCGCTGAAGCGCGTCTGGTGGCTGTACAAACTCGTCATGTCCGGCCAGCCGGCGAGTGGGCGCACCAACGACATCGGCGCCCGGATCTGGGCGCAGGTCGCCGAGGTGTTCGGACAGCGCAAGCTGCTCAAGTGGTCGGTGCCCGGGGTGGCCCACTTCTTCACCATGTGGGGCTTCTTCATCCTGCTGACGGTGTACATCGAGGCCTACGGGGTGCTCTTCGACCCCACGTTCTACATCCCGATCATCGGGCGTTGGGACGCGCTGGGCGCTTTGCAGGACTTCTTCGCGCTGGCCGTGCTGTCGGGCATCGTCACCTTCGCCATCATCCGATTGCGCAGCGAGCCCAAGGAATACGGCCGCGACTCGCGCTTCTACGGATCCCACACCGGTGGCGCATGGCTGATCCTGTTCATGATCTTCAACGTCATCTGGACCTACGCCCTGTTCCGCGGCGCTTCGGTGAATGTCCTGGGCAACGATTTTCCGTACGGCCACGGCGCGTTCTTCTCCCACGCGATGGGCTCAGCACTGAGTTCGTTCAGCCCGCACACCAACGAGATCATCGAGACCGTCGCACTGCTGCTGCACATCGGCGTGATGCTGTCGTTCCTGGTGATCGTGCTCAACTCCAAGCACCTGCACATCTTCCTGGCCCCGATCAACGTCACGTTCAAGCGACTGCCCGACGGGCTGGGTCCGTTGCTTCCTGTCGAGTTTGACGGCAAGCCAATCGACTTCGAAAACCCGCCCGACGACGCCGAATTCGGCCGCGGCAAGATCGAGGACTTCACCTGGAAGGGCATGCTCGACTTCGCCACCTGTACCGAGTGTGGACGTTGTCAGTCGCAGTGCCCGGCCTGGAACACCGCCAAGCCGTTGTCGCCCAAGCTCGTCATCATGGACCTCCGCGATCACTGGATGGCCAAGGCGCCCTACATCCTTGGCGAAAAGCCGAGTCCGATCGAAAGTACGCCGGAAGGCGGAATCGGCGAGGAGCTGCGCGGCGACAAGCACGCCGAGGAGCATCACGTTCCCGAGTCGGGCTTTGGTCGCATCATGGGTTCGGGTCCCGAGCAAGCCACCCGTCCGTTGGTCGGCACCGCTGAGCAGGGCGGCGTCATCGACCCGGATGTGTTGTGGTCCTGCGTCACCTGCGGCGCGTGCGTCGAGCAGTGTCCGGTGGACATCGAGCACATCGACCACATCGTCGACATGCGCCGCTACCAGGTGATGATGGAGTCGGAATTCCCGTCCGAGTTGTCGGTGCTGTTCAAGAACCTGGAGAACAAGGGCAATCCGTGGGGCCAGAACGCTTCTGACCGCACCTCCTGGATCGACGAGGTCGACTTCGACGTCCCGGTTTACGGCGAGGATGTCGAAAGTTTCGCCGGCTACGAGTACCTGTTCTGGGTGGGCTGCGCGGGCGCGTACGACGATAAGGCGAAGAAGACCACCAAGGCTGTCGCCGAACTGCTGTCCATCGCCGGCGTGAAGTTCATGGTGCTGGGCACCGGGGAGACCTGCAATGGCGACTCTGCCCGCCGGTCGGGCAACGAGTTCCTGTTCCAGCAGCTGGCCCAACAGGCCATCGAGACCCTTGACGGCGTGTTCGAGGGCGTGGAGACCGTCGACCGCAAGATCGTCGTCACCTGCCCGCACTGCTTCAACACCCTGGGCAAGGAGTACCGGCAGCTGGGCAGCAATTATTCGGTGCTGCACCACACGCAGCTGCTCAACCGGCTGGTGCGGGACGACAAGCTGGTTCCGGTGAACGCCGTCTCGCAGGACATCACCTACCACGACCCCTGCTACCTGGGCCGGCACAACAAGGTTTACGAGGCGCCGCGCGAGCTGATCGGAGCCGCGGGAGCCAACCTCACCGAGATGCCTCGGCACGCCGAGCGCAGCTTCTGCTGCGGTGCCGGCGGCGCGCGCATGTGGATGGAAGAGCACATCGGCAAGCGCATCAACCACGAACGCGTCGACGAGGCACTGGCCACCCCCGCCTCGACCATCGCCGTCGCGTGCCCGTTCTGCCGGGTGATGGTCACCGACGGTGTCAACGACCGGCAGGAAGAGGCCGGCCGCAGCGGCGTCGAGGTGCTCGATGTTGCCCAAGTGCTGCTCGGGTCACTGGATCGCGACGCGGTGAAGCTGCCCGAGAAGGGCACGGCCGCCAAACTGGCCGAAGAGCAGGCTGCGAAGGCCGAGCCCGAGGCTGCCGCTCCGACCGCGCCCGCTGAGGCCAATGAAGCCGAAGAGCCGGCCGAGGCGCCCGCGCAGAAGCCGGCGGCAGCCGCGCCGGTCAAAGGCCTTGGCATGGCCGGCGCCGCCAAGAAGCCCGGCGCCAAGAAAACCGCCCCGGCCGCCGAGGAGAAGCCGGCGGCAGCCGCTCCCGTCAAAGGCCTCGGCATGGCCGGCGCCGCCAAGAAGCCCGGCGCCAAGAAAACCGCCCCGGCCGCCGAGGAGAAGCCGGCGGCAGCCGCTCCCGTCAAAGGCCTGGGCATGGCGGGCGGGGCCAAGCGGCCCGGGGCCAAGAAAGCCGCCGCACCGAAGGCGGACGCAGCTCCGGCCGCGGAAGCTCCGGCAACCACCGACAAGCCTGCGACGCCGGTGAAGGGCCTGGGCATGGCCTCCGGCGCCAAGCGACCCGGCGCCAAGAAGACCGCGTCCCCCGCGCCTGCCAGCAAGCCGGCAGAGGCCGAGCCGATCAAGGCCGAGGAGACCTCTGCCGCTGAAGAGCCCGCCGAGTCGCCCGAACCCGAGGTGCCCGTCAAGGGCCTGGGTATCGCGGCCGGAGCGAAGCGGCCGGGCGCGAAGAAGACCGCAGCCGCCAAACCCGCCGCCCCGGCGAAGGCCGAACCGGAGCCCGAAGCCGCCGCTCCGAAGGCCGAAGCAAAGCCGGAGCCGTCCAACGGCGAGGCGGCAGCTCCCGCGACACCGGCCGCACCGGTCAAGGGCCTGGGTCTGGCGAAGGGTGCCCGTCCGCCGGGTAAGCGCTGATCACGGTTTGACACCCGACAGCAAATATCAGTGGACAGCGATGGGACCATGGTGGACGTGACTACGCACCAGGTGCCCGCGCATACCCACGGCCATCACCGGCAGCGGGCGTTCGCGCAGTCGTCCAAACTTCAGGACGTCCTGTACGAGATCCGCGGCCCGGTGCACGCCCACGCCGCCCGGCTGGAAGCCGAAGGGCACCGCATCCTCAAGCTCAACATCGGCAATCCGGCACCGTTTGGCTTCGAGGCGCCGGACGTGATCATGCGCGACATGATCCAGGCTTTGCCCTACGCCCAGGGGTATTCCGACTCCAAGGGCATCCTGCCGGCCCGTCGCGCAGTGGTCACCCGCTACGAACTCGTGCCGGGGTTCCCGAAGTTCGATGTCGACGACGTGTACCTGGGCAATGGCGTCTCGGAGTTGATTACGATGACGCTGCAGGCCCTGCTGGACAACGGCGACGAGGTGTTGATCCCCGCACCGGACTACCCGTTGTGGACGGCGTCGACATCACTGGCCGGCGGCACCCCCGTGCATTACCTGTGTGACGAGACCGCGGATTGGCAGCCCGATATCGGCGACATCGAATCGAAGATCACCGACCGCACCAAGGCGCTGGTCGTGATCAATCCGAACAACCCGACCGGGGCGGTGTACAGCAGCGAAATCCTCGCGCAGATGGTCGCTTTGGCGCGCAAGCATCAATTGCTGCTACTCGCTGACGAGATCTACGACAAGATCCTCTACGACGACGCCAAGCACATCAGCGTCGCAACGCTGGCCCCGGACATGCTGTGTCTGACGTTCAACGGTTTGTCGAAGGCCTACCGGGTGGCGGGATATCGGGCCGGCTGGCTGGCGATCACCGGGCCCAAGGATCACGCCAGCAGTTTCATCGAAGGCATCAGTCTGCTGGCCAATATGCGCCTGTGCCCCAATGTGCCTGCGCAGCATGCGATTCAGGTGGCACTCGGTGGCCATCAGAGCATTGAGGACCTGGTGCTACCCGGCGGCAGACTGCTCGAGCAACGCGACGTGGCGTGGCAGAAGCTCAACGAGATTCCCGGGGTGTCCTGCACCAAGCCCGAGGGTGCGCTGTATGCGTTTCCGCGGCTCGACCCCGAGATCTACGACATCGACGACGACGAACAGCTCGTCCTCGATCTGCTGCTGCAGGAGAAGATCCTGGTCACTCAGGGCACCGGATTCAATTGGCCCGCACCGGATCACCTGCGCATCGTGACCTTGCCATGGTCGCGCGATCTGGCGGCCGCCATCGAGCGCCTGGGTAATTTCCTGGTCAGCTACCGGCAATAGGCGGCAACTGATCAGAGGCCGATGTAGACGGCCTTGGTGTTGAAGTAGGCCTCGATTCCCTTTCGGCCGCGTTCGCCGCCCCAGCCCGACTGCTTGTGACCGCTGATGGGCATCGACGGGTCGGCGGCCAGCGAGGAGTTCACCCAGATCTGGCCGGCGCGTAGCTCATTCACCATGCGGTGAGCGCGGGACAGGTTCTCGGTCCAGATGGATCCGGCAAGACCGTAGTGCGTGTCGTTCGCGGCGGCGATCACCTCGTCCTCCTCGTCGAACGGGATCACACATCCGACCGGGCCGAAGATCTCCTCGCGGATGAGCCGCATGTCCGGGGTGGTGTTGGTGACGATCGTCGCCTCGTAGAAGTACCCCTTGCGGTCCATCGGCTTCCCGCCGGTGACCACCTGCGCGCCGGCGGCAACGCCGTCGTTGACGATGCCTTCCACCCGTTTGCGCTGCTTGTCGCTGATCAACGGTCCGAGCACCGAATCCGGGTCCTCGCTGCCGCCCATCGGCAGCATCTGGGCGAAGGCAACCAAACGATCCACCACCTCGTCGTAGATGCCGCGCTGCACGTACATGCGCGAGGTGCAGGAACAGTTCTGGCCGGACCCGGCGAGCAACCCCATCCCGGCCCCCAGGATCGCCTTGTCGAGGTTGGCGTCGTCAAACATGATCAGCGGCGACTTGCCACCCAACTCGAGCGTCAGGCGCTTGAGGTTGCCGGCGGCCGCCTTCACGATCAACCGTCCGACCTCCGTCGACCCGGTGAACGAGATCTTGTCGACGTCCGGGTGCGCTGTCAGCGCCGCACCGGTGGTCTCGCCGTAGCCGGTGATGACGTTCAGAACGCCGTCGGGCAACCCCGCTTCGCGGAAGATCTCTTCCAGCTTCAGCGCGGTGAGCGGTGTCTCCTCGGCGGGTTTGAGTACCGCGCTGCATCCCGCCGCGAGCGCAGGCGCAACCTTCAGCATCGCGACGAAAAACGGTCCGTTCCAAGGGATTATCAGGCCGACCACGCCGACCGGCTCGAGCTGGGTGAAGGTGTGGTAGGTCTCCCAGGTGCCCAGCAGGCCGTCGGAGACGAGGTTTGCCGACTCGCCGTGGATCTTGCCGACCCAGCCGGCGTAGTACTTCAGCATGTCGACGGACACCGGGATGATGTGACGCGCAGCCGTCAGGTTCATGCCGTTGTCTTGACCCTCGAGCGCGGCGAGTTCTTCGGTGCGCTCCTCGATGATGCGTGCGGCGCGGAACAGAACATTCGCGCGGTGCGATGCCGGCGCCTTGCGCCAGACCCCCGACTCGAACGTCTCCCGCGCCCGGGCTACCGCCTTGTCGACGGTCGCCTGGTCGGAGTCGACGACCTCAGCGATCTGTTCTTCGGTGGATGGGTTGAAGACCGGGATGACCCCCGAGTTGCGGACCACAGGATCAAGGTCGACGGCACTACTCATGTTCATCCTCTCGTCACCGGAATCGCTCACCAGCGAAACAACCCACCGAGCGGCGAGGTTACGCGCTTAACCACCCCACGTCCAGCAGCGGCAACCAGTCATCTCCCGGCGGCGGTTTGCTGGGCTCGGCACACGTGCCCGAAATTCAGTCGCGCTCCAGCAACTCGAGCAGATACCCGCCGTATCCGGATTTCACCAACGCGCGGGCGCGCTGTTCCAACTGCTCGTCGTCGATCCAGCCCCGCCGCCACGCGACTTCTTCGGGCACACTCACCTTGAGGCCCTGCCGTCGTTCCAGGGTGCGGACGAAGTCCGATGCGTCCAGCAGCGAATCGAATGTCCCGGTGTCCAGCCACGCCGTCCCACGGGCCATCACCTCTACCGACAGCCGGCCCTGGCTCAGATAGATCTGGTTGACCTCGGTGATCTCGTACTCGCCGCGCGCCGATTTCTTCAGGCCCCGGGCGATCTCGACCACGTCGTTGTCGTAGAAGTACAGACCCGGCACCGCGTAATGGGATTTCGGTGTCTCGGGCTTCTCCTGCAGCGACACCGCCATGCCGTCGGCGTCGAACTCCACCACGCCATAGGCCGACGGGTTGGCTACCCAATAGGCGAAAACCGCTCCGCCGCTGATGTTTTGGAATCGGCTCAGGCTGGTGCCCAGGCCAGGGCCGTAGAAGATGTTGTCTCCCAACACCAATGCCACTGTGTCATTGCCGATGTGGTCGGCGCCGAGGACGAATGCCTGGGCCAGACCGTCCGGCCTGTCCTGGGTGACCCAGCTCAGGTTGATGCCGAATTGCGAACCGTCGCCGAGGAGCCGCCGGAAGCCGGCCGCGTCGTGCGGGGTCGTTATCACCAGGATGTCGCGGATGCCGGCCATCATCAGCGTGGACAGCGGGTAGTAGACCATCGGTTTGTCGTAGACCGGCAGCAGCTGCTTGCTGATCCCGACGGTGATCGGATGCAGCCGGGTGCCCGAACCGCCGGCCAAGATGATCCCGCGCATGTGTGGCTCCTTCGGCCTCGGCCTCAGTCGATCAGGTCGCTCTCGGTGAGTTCGGTCGCGGCCAACGCCGATGCCAGGTCTTCATGGCGGAACACCGAGGTGACGTGGTCGCGGACCACGCGGAACGCCGACGCATTGGTCACGACGGTCGCGGGGCCCTCGCGGCTACTGATCGTCTGTTCGACCACCACCACCCCGTCGTGCACATACATGCGGCCCAATTCCGCTGTGCTGGTGAGCGATCCGGCCCATTCGCGCAGCGCCTGATGGCCCTGCGCGGCGCCGTGCGCGTCCCCGAAATCGATGTCCTCGCTGGACAAGCTGAGCAGCGTCTCGATGTCAGCGGAGTTGAGGGCGTCGTGCCACGCCAGCACGGTGGCGATCTCCGAAGTGGTCATGGCCTGCAAGTCTAGAGAGGCGTGCGGTCGAGCCAACGCCGCCATACGGCGTCGTCGCCGTAACGCTCGACGCCGGTGTCGGCGAGCACGACCCGCCGCGTCAACGCCAGCAGCAGCTCAGCGGCGCTCCCGCGCAGCGCCGCGGTGCCTTTGCCGTGCTCGTGCGACCAGGCGACGCCACCGCCGTGGAGCCGGGCCGTCCACTCGCCGGCCTCGCCCAGCCCGGGATCGGTGGCGTGCAGATGCAGGGTGTCGCCGCCCTCGAGGGGCAGCGGCGCCCCGTCCTTTCCGGCCTGGATGACGATGCGTTCCAGGAACTCGTCGATGCCGTCGGCTGCCACCGCAGCGTCGAGGGTGAACTGGGCGCCGACGGCGAGTGCAGCGTCCGCCCGGTGCACGACGTTTTCGTGTAGCCGGCGCCGGATCCACCAGCTCGCCGGACGCGGGCCGAGAAACGTCCAGACGGGGGTATCGGGCCCGGTGCGGTCTAGCGCGTCCAGCAGCAGCTGCGCGCCGCCGTTGAGCCACTCGATGGCGGCGTCGCGGTCCGCCGGCGGCTTGCCGTCTGCCACGCTGCGGAAATCGAGAAACTCGTCCATCCGATCACGGACGATCTGGGCGGCCCAGCGGTCGCCGCGGCCGACATGGCGGAAAAGTTGCTCGATGTTCCAGCCCGGGCAGCTCGGCACGGGCGCCGTGGGATCAGCGGCGCGGACAAGCTCACCGAACGCGCGAGTTTCCGCGAGATATGCCGACGCGTGGTCCACCGCCGTGACGCTACCCGTCGCGACGGCCGATAATGGCCTGATGGTGCCGGCACCCCCATTCATCGTGACATTCCGCGGATTTGAAATAGGTCGCTACGAGACCGCAGAGCGGGCGATGGCTGCCGCCCGATCGGTGATCGACACCGAGCTGGGTGCTCAACTCGGTCGGGGCGAACTCGCGTCCGCGTCGCTGCCGATCGAATTGCCGAGGATCGAATGGCAGCCTCCGCCGATTCCGTTCCCGTTCGACGCGGCCGGGTATTGGCATTGGCGAGCCCAGGCGTTGCGGTCGGAACGGCGCCCGCCCACCGCGCCGCGGCCGGCACCGCCCCCGCCACCGCATCCCGCGCCGCCGGGCGCGGGCACCGGGTCCGGCAGTCTGCCACCACGCCCCGAACCCGCCGCGACGGTGATCACTCCGATGCCCGATTACAGCGGGCCCGCCCGGTTGCCGGAGGACCGGCCCGCTGATCGGCAGTGATGCGAAAGCGGCGACCGGCAACACCCTGCTGCCGCACGGGTAACGTCTGAGCTCATGCGCACCCATGGGTGGGGCGGCGCCAAGCCCGCAACCGACGAAGAGGCGATCGAACGCATCCTGGATGCCGCCAGCGCAGCCATCGACGCGCGTGGTGGCGACATGCGGATCGCCGATGTGGCCCGCACCCTGGGCGTCTCGCGTCAGACGGTCTACAACTACTTTCCCGGTACCAACACCCTGGTCGAGGCAGCAGCCACCCGCTCGGGGATGAGACTCCTGCAGCGACTGGCCGAGCACCTGGCCGGCATCACCGATCCCGTCGATGCCCTGGTGGAAAGCCTGGCGTTCACCCTCGAGTGGTTGCCGGGCGACCGGCACGTGCAGTTGATGCTGGTACACGACTTCACCAAAGTCTCCACGGGCGTGACGTCGGACATGGCGATCAAATTCGGCCACGGGATCCTGGCGGGCCTGGATGTGGACTGGATCGACCTCGGACTCGGCGATGCCGATCTCGACGACCTCGCGGAATACATGCTGCGGATCATGCAGTCGTTCATGATCGACCCCGGCCGCCCGGCGCGCACCGGCGAGGTGCTCCGCGCGTACCTGCGCCGCTGGGTCGCGCCGGTCCTGACGGCCGAGATCGCCAGTCATCGCATCTGAACGCACACCAGTTAGACAAGCTCGGTAAGCTGTCCAGTCGAGGCAGGTGAGTGCATTGACGTTCGACGCAGTGGTTTGCAACGGCAGGTGGTTCGACGGCACCGGCGGACCGTCGGCGATCAGAGACATCGGGATTCGGGACGGTCGGGTGGCCGCGGTGTCCCCGACGCCGCTGGACACCGAGGGTTGCCCGAACGTCATTGACGCCCAAGGTAAATGGGTGATGCCGGGCATCATCGACATTCACACGCACTACGACGCCGAGGTGCTGGCGGCACCCACACTGTCCGAATCGCTTCGGCACGGCGTCACCACGATCGTGCTGGGTTCGTGCTCGCTGTCCACTGTGCACGTGGACGCCGGCGAGGCGGCCGATCTGTTCGGGCGGGTGGAAGCGATTCCGCACGAGCATGTGGTCCGCATCGTCGGCGAGCACAAGTCATGGCACAACGCGCAGGAGTACATCGACGCGCTGGAGTCGTTGCCGCTGGGCCCCAACGTGTCCGCGTTCATCGGACACTCCGACATGCGGACGTCGGTGATGGGACTCGACCGGTCGACGCGCGACGACGTGCGTCCCACCGCGGCCGAGCAGGCCCGGATGGAGCAGATGCTGACCGAGGCGATCGATGCCGGATTCCTCGGGATGTCTTCGCAGCAACTACTTTTCGACAAGATCGACGGCGACACTTGCCGGTCCCGCACCCTGCCGTCGACCTACGCCAAGGGCCGCGAGTTGCGACGGCTCAAGAATTTGCTGCGCAGTGCGGGCCGCGCCCTGCAGTCCGGTCCGGACATCAGCCACCCGCAGAACATCGTGTCGCAGGCCCTCCAGTCGCTGGGGATTCGGCGACCGCACCTCAAGACCAGCCTGCTGGCGGCCGCCGACATGAAGTCGGCGCCGGGCAGCGTCTGGCTGACCAGCTTTCTGGCGGCCGTTGTCAACCGGTTGGGTGGCGACTTCCGGTTCCAGCACCTGCCGGTGCCGTTCGAGGTGTACGCCGACGGGATCGACCTGGTGGTGTTCGAAGAGTTCGGCGCGGGTGCAGCGGCGCTGCACCTCAAGGACGAATTCGAGCGCAACGAACTGCTGCGCGACGAGGAGTACCGCCGGCAGTTCCGCAAGGACTACGACACCAAGTTCGGTCCGCGCGCCTGGCACCGCGACTTCTTCGACGCCGAAATCGTGTCCTGTCCCGACGATTCGGTGATCGGCAAGTCGTTCGGGCAGGTCGGTGTGGAACGGGGTGGTCTGCACCCCGTGGATGCATTCCTCGACCTGGTGCTCGAGCACGGTACCAAAATCCGTTGGCGCACAACGATTTCCAACCACCGGCCGAAGATGCTGCGCCGCCTGGCCCGGATGGACGGCCTGCAGGTCGGCTTCTCCGACGCGGGCGCCCATCTGCGCAACATGGCTTTCTACAACAGTGGTTTGCGTCTGCTGCGGCACGTACGGGACGCCGAACTGGAGGGCCGGCCCTTCCTGACGGCGGAGCAGGCGGTGCACCGCCTCACCGGCGAGTTGGCCGACTGGTACGGACTGGACGCCGGCCACCTGCGGGTGGGCGATTGGGCCGACCTGGTGGTCATCGACCCGGAGCGCCTCGACGACTCACTGGATGCCTACCACGAAGCCGATGTCGAAGCCTACGGCGGACTTTTGCGCATGGTGAACCGCAACGACGCCACGGTCGAAGCGGTCCTGGTTTCCGGCCGCGCGGTATTCCGCGACGGCCAGCCCACCGAAATCCTCGGACGGGAACGCACCGGCGGTTTCCTGCGCGCCGACGGCACGCCGCGCAACGTGCCGCGGCCGGTCAGCGCCTGACGCTCAGCGTCCCGGCCACCGCGCGCCGAGCCGGAACACCCGCCACCCGGCGCGTTCCCAACGCGCCACATCCAGGCAGTTGCGACCGTCGACCACGACGCGGGCACGGACCCGGTCGGCCAGCTCGGCGGGATCTAGGTCGACGAACTCGCGCCATTCGGTGAGCACCAGCACCGCGTCGGCCCGCTCGCAGGCCTCAGCGACCGAGACCGCGTAGTTCAGGGTGGGAAAGAGGCGATTGGCATTGTCCAGCGCCTTGGGGTCGTAGACGTTGACCGCGGCGCCGTTGAGCTGCAACTGTCCGGCGACGTTGAGGGCGGGCGAGTCACGCACGTCGTCGGATTCGGGTTTGAACGCCGCCCCCAGCACCGCGATGTTGGCGCCCAGCAGCGAGCCCCTGCAGGCCGCGGTGGCCAGTTCCACCATGCGGGTCCGGCGGCGCATGTTGATGCTGTCCACCTCACGCAGGAAGGTCAGCGCCTGGTCGGCGCCCAGTTCGCCGGCGCGGGCCATAAATGCGCGGATGTCCTTGGGCAGGCAGCCACCGCCGAAACCCAAACCGGCGTTGAGGCATTGGCGTCCGATGCGCGGGTCGTAACCGAGCGCGTCGGCCAGCACGCTGACATCGGCGCCGGCCGCCTCGCACACTTCCGAGATCGCGTTGATGAACGAGATCTTGGTGGCCAGAAACGCATTCGCCGAGACTTTGACCAGCTCGGCGGTCTGCAAGTCGGTGACCATGAACGGCACGCCCGCGTCCAGCAGCGGACCGTAGAGTTCGCGTGCGGCGGCCTCCGCACGGACCGAATCATCCTGCACGCCAAGCACAATGCGGTCCGGGCTGAGCGTGTCGTGCACCGCGTAGCCCTCGCGCAGGAATTCCGGGTTCCACGCGACCTCGACGTCGACCCCGTCGGGCGCCAGGGCGGCGGCGCGTTGGCTCAACTCAGCGGCGGTGCCGACCGGCACGGTCGACTTGCCTACCAGCACCGCTGACCTGGTCAGGCGGGGTACCAGCGCGTCGATGACGGCATGCACGTGACGCAGGTCGGCGCCGTATTCACCTTTCTTCTGCGGAGTTCCGACGCCCAGAAAGTGCACGTCGGCGAACTCTGCCGCCATGTCGTAGTCGGTGGTGAACCGCAGCCGACCCGTAGCGAGGTTGGCAGTCAACAACTTTCGCAGACCGGGCTCATAGAACGGGATGTCACCGCCGGCGAGCTTGGCCACCTTGCCCGGGTCTATATCGACCCCGACGACCTCATGTCCCAGCTCCGCCATCCCTACGGCATGGGTGGCGCCCAAATAGCCGGTCCCGAATACGGTGCATCGCATACCACCGTGTGTAGGTGGCCGCGATGAGCGAACGCCGTCGTGACACTGAACAGCAGGTGACAGCTACTCGGCAACTCAGATGCCGGGGATCAGCGGGATGTTGATCCCGCCGCGTCCACCGCCGCCGGGACCTTTGCCACCACCCCGACCGCCGCCACCGCCAGGGCCTTTGCCACCGGGGCTTTTGCCGATGCCGGGCGGCTTGCCGCCGCCACCGCCGCGACCGGGCGACTGGGGAGTCAGGATCGGCGGCAGTACCGGTACCGGCACGATCACCGGGACGGGGACATTCGGCACCGGCGCGGCGGGAGCCGGGGCCGGCGCGGGAGCCTCAGCCCGCGGCGCCGGAGCCTGGGGTACCTGCACGGGGACCTGCGGTACCTGCACGGGAGCTTGCTGGGGAACCTGCGGTGCCGGCGCGGGTGCCTGCTCGGGAACCTGCGGGGCGGGGGCCTGCTCGGGTACGGGGGCCTGCTGCGGGGCCGGAGCCGGGGCCTGCGGCGTGGGAGCGGGTGCCTGCGGGGCCGGCGTGTTGGGCGCGACGGCGGCCTGGCCGGGCTGGGGCCGCGTGTCAGCGGTGTCGCGGATCGTGACGGCCAGCGAGACGACGAGCGAAGCCACTCCGATGACGAAGATCGAGGCCAGGATGCTGCCGAGCAGCGCGAAGGGCTTGCGGTCGTCCTGCTCGTCCTGCTCGTCCGGCTCGTCCTGGACCGCACTGTAGGCCCGGCCGGTGCTGAACGGCTCGAAGTGGACGGGGTCGATCGCGAGCGGCGTCTGCGCGCCCGTACCCGGATCCTGTGCGTAGGCCTGTGCCGCGGTGGTCGCGGAGAGCAGCGGCGTATTCGCCGACGCCAGCGCCGCGCCCCAGGCAAGCGCGGTCTCCGGCTCCTCCGGGGCGGTCACCGGCAGCGTGGTGGCCGCCTCCAGCGTCGACTTGATCAGCGGGATGTCGACCCCGGAGCCGACGACGAAGACGGCGTCCGGGCGCGTCTCCAGGGACTCGGCATTCGACACCAACTCGGCCAGGCTGGCCACGGCGGCGTCGTCGTCATCGGGCAGCGGGTGACGATGCACGTCGGCGATGGATCCGTCGGCGCTGTCCACCACAGCCAAGGTCGCGGTGTCGGGTTCGATGAACAGCAACGCGGTCTGCGCGTAGTTGGTTTCATTACCGACCGAATGCGCCAGCGCGGCAGCCGCCATGAACGCCGAGACCAGCATGACGTTCTCGATCTTGCGGTTGGCCAGCGCGTCGCGTAGCGCGGCCGCCTGGTCGGGGTCCCGCCAGGTCACTCCGGTGGACGCCAGCTGGTAGCCACCCTCGGCGGCGCCCTCGCGGGTCCCCAGGATCGCCGAGATCACCTGCTCGGCTGCGTCCGGCGTGGCCGCGGCCGGGTCACCCGCGACGTCGAATTTCTCCTCGTCGACTAATGCGCCGTCGCCGTTCTCGCCCTCAACGAGCACCATCCGCACGGCCGTTGGCGCCATCGACACACCCAGAACGGTGTCCATAGTCCCCCAATCGACTGAACAGATTCCCCAACCTGTGTTAACAACGGTACCCGCGGCGGGCGCGGCTTATCCATTTGAGTTTGCTGTGTCACGGCTGCAGACCGCTCTGACCAGCGGCGTTGGGGTGGATGTGCGGGGGATCACCTGCGCCCGCGTCCACCACCCCCACCGGAGCCGCCGCCACCGCCGAACGGTCCGTGACCGCCGCCGCCGCCGAAGGGACCATGGGCGCCCGGTCCGCCGCCGCCGAACGGACCACGTCCTCCTGGTGCGTCCCCGCTCGAGGGGCCGTGACCGCCGGCGCCAGGGATGCCGGGGATACCTGGAATGCCGGGGATGCCGGGGATGCCGCCGCGACCAGGCCCTCCCCCACCGAAGGGACCCCTACCCGGATTGGGCGACGGACCACGCCCGGGCGGTCGCGCGATCGGGCCCCGCGGCAACGGGTTTTCCACCCGCGGGTTTTCCACCCGCGGGTTTTCCACGCGCGGGTTCTCCACCCGCGGATTTTCCACCCGCGGTGGCGATACCGGCGCTCGAGGTACCTGCGGCTGCTGGCGTGGAACCTGCACCGGGAACTGCACGACCGGCGGTCGCACCAGCGTCTCGGGTCCCTGCACGGGCGGCCGCACGACCGGCAGCAGCGGTGGGACGAGCACCGCGTCGGGCAGCCGCGGGGGTTGCACAATCGGCGTCTCGATCACCGGCGCAACGGGCGCCGGCAGGGCGGGTGCGGCCGGAGCCTGCGGTGCCCGCGCCGGAAGCTGCGGGACACTCACGCGCGGCGGTGCCGCCGGCACCTCGATCCTGGGTTGCGGCGCGGCCACGACGGTGGGCGCCGGTGCCTGCTGGGTGGGCACGACGAGGTGGTTCTCGCTGGGCCTGGGTTGCAGCGCGACGGTGGGGCGGATGTTGATCGCCAGCGCGACCTCGAGCGCCACCACCGCGGCGGTCGCCGCGACTGCCAGGGTGCTGCCGATCAGCAGCGCCGGGCGGCGCAGAGCCGGATCGTGGTCCACGTCAGCGGGGGCCGCGTCCAGCACGACCGTCTCGCTGAATTCCTCAGGTCCGTCGACATCTTGCGCGTAGGCCAGCGCAGCGGTGCTCGCCGCGAACAGCGGCGCATGTCCTGATGCCAGCGCCGCACCCCGCGCCAGCGCCATGTCGTGTTCCTCGGGCACATTGACCGTCAGCGAGGTCGCGGCGTCCAGTGCCGGTTTGATCAGAGGTACGTCGACTCCGGAGCCCACGACGTAGATGCCGTCTGGGCGGGTCGGCATCGACTCGGCCCCGGAAACCAGCTCGACCAGCTCGGATACCGCCGTGTCGTCGTCGGCGGCCAGAGGCCGGCGCTGCACGTCGCGCAGCGAAGCGTCCGCGGTGTTCACCACGGCCAGTGTCGCGGTGTCGGGCTCGATGAACAGCACACCCGTCCGCGCATAGCCGACGGAGCTGCCCACGGCCTGTCCGAGTGCGACGGCCGCCATGAACGCGGAGACCAGCATGACGTTCTCGATCTTGCGGGCGGCCAACGCGTCGCGCAGCGCCGATGCCTGCAGCTGATCGGTCCAGCTGACGCCGATGGAGGACAGGCGCAAGCCGGCATCGTCCGCGCCTTCGCGGGTGCCCAGGATCGCCCGGATCACCTGCTCAGAGGGCATGGTGGCCGGGTCGGTCAGCCGAAAGCTGTCCTCCTCGACGATGACGCCGTCGGCGTCCTTGCCTTCGACCAGCGCGATGCGGACAGCCGACGGTGCCATCGACACTCCGAGTACGACGTCCATCCGCGCACTCACCACCCTCCCAAAAGTGTTGCCGCAGTAAGGAGGACAAAGGTCCGAATCAAATGGTAGTCCGACTAACGAAGTCGGGAACGCCGTTGCAGCTATGTAGTACGTATGAAGTTCTGATAGGACCGCGAGGGCGTCGGACCACGCTGACCCTGGTACTTGGAACCGACGCCGGCACTTCCGTACGGATGCTCTGACGGGCTGGTCAGTCGCAGGATGCACAGCTGGCCGATCTTCATCCCCGGCCACAACGTGATCGGCAGATTGGCCACGTTGGAAAGTTCCAGCGTGATGTGTCCGCTGAAACCGGGATCGATGAAACCCGCGGTCGAGTGCGTCAACAGCCCCAGCCGGCCAAGCGAGGATTTGCCTTCCAGTCGTCCCGCCAGATCGTCGGCCAGGCTGACCAACTCCAAGGTCGATCCCAGCACGAACTCGCCCGGGTGCAGCACAAAAGGTTCCCCAGCCTCGGGCTGGACCAGCGTGGTCAGCTCGTCCTGCTGCTTGGCGGGGTCAATGTGGGTGTAGCGGGTGTTGTTGAAGACACGAAACAGGCAGTCGAGGCGGACGTCGATGCTCGACGGCTGCACCAGGGCATCGTCGAACGGGTCGATTTGCAACCGCCCGGCGGAGATTTCGGCCCGAAGATCACGATCGGAGAGCAGCACGCGTGTGAGCGTATCTGCTGCCGGTCAGCGGACGTAGGTCTCGTCTCCGGAGGGGTATCCGCCGCCGGTGGTGGTGACGTGGACGTGGTCGAAGTGCCCGTATCCACCGGCCTGGGCGCCCCCGCCGGGGGTGTAATAGACGCCGCGCCAGATGGCGTCCTGGATGCCGAACCGGTCGGCGTTCTGCAGGACGTAGGTCACGATCGCGTTGCCCAGTTCGATGCCCTCGTCGGAGCCGGGGTTGGGAATCATCACGTCCACGGCCAGGCCCTCGGGATGCCATCGGAGTGCATCGGGGCGGACGCCGCCCATCTGGTGGATTTCGGGGAACAGAGCGGTGATGGCGCGGGCCACCAAAATGGTCCTGACCTGCAGGCCCTGTTCCGGCGCGACGCTCGCGGGCAGGGCGCGGGCGCCCACCAGGTCGGCACGTGATCGGTCCGCCCGCGGCCGCTCGGCCGGAGCCATCTCTTCGATGCTGAAGCGCCACCGCGAGGTGTCGAGTGGCGCCCCGGCCTCGGCCGCCGCAATTTCGATGCAACACGCGGACGTTTCCGGAACGGCCGGTTTCGCAACGTTACGGACCGAGGCTGGATTGACATCTGCGCCCAGAGCCCCTGCCACCGCGAAGAGTACGGCGGCTGGGCCGATGGCTGCTGCCAGCGCAGCTGGCGCTTTCCGCCGCTTCCTGGCTAATGCGTGCCTGCCCACGGGAGGTCACAATACGAGATTACAAATGATAACGAAAGGGTAAACGACCCATTCTTGGAATTTGCAATGGGCATGGCACTATTAGCCCGGCAAATTACTCGGGGGTGATTCGTGCCGCCATCAGCCGCGGCGCGCAGGCCGCCGGGACATCAGTCGGTGAGCCAGTCGGCCAGCTCCTCGAGCATCTGCCGGGCATATCCCCGCCAGCACCAGCCGAAGGCGGGCATCGCCATTGCTGCGAGCCGGGATCGCGGAAACATGTTGTAGCGCCACGTGATTCGAGTGCCAGTCCCGGCTGGGTCGAACAGGAACTCACCGTCGATCTTGGTCAGCAGAGTCTTCAGCGGACCCTGGAAATCGGTGATGCGGTAGCGCCACGCATGCGGTTCGTCGACGTCGACGACGGTCTCGCGGATGCTGCCGCCGCCGGCGAGTTCAAGCACCCGCGTCTGGCCCTGCGTGCCGCTCCAGTTATTTCCGTCACGTCCGCTCACTGCGCGGATCGGCGGAATCGGCCCGTAGCGCCGCCGGAACATGGTGGGGACGTCCATCTCGATAATGCCGCGGAACGCCTGCTCAGGGGTGACCGGGATGGTTCGGGATTGCTCGACCCGCGCGGTGTCTGGCATCGCACGATGCTAGCCTTCTGGGGCATCTGCGCCGATGTAGTTCAATGGCAGAACATCAGCTTCCCAAGCTGAATACGCGGGTTCGATTCCCGTCATCGGCTCCACCCTGACCAGCATCAACAGTGTGCGAGTTATTCGATTAGCCCTGCTGAGTGTCACGAGATGTCACAACTCGATCGAAAGTGTCACCAGCGGACTTCAGCGCCTCGGGCTGCGAGTGCGTATAGCGCTTCATCGTGAAACTGGCATCCGTGTGACCGAGCCACGCGGCAATGACAGCTGGAGCGACGCCATCGAGTGCCGATTGGGTGGCGGCCGTGTGCCGCGCGCCGTGCAGTTTCAAGTGTCGCGGCCCGGCCTTCTTCACGGCAGCCAGTAACCTGTACACGATCGGGGCCGCCGCCGTCGCGGCGAGACCTAGGACGATGACCGCACCCGAACCGTGGCGCGGCCCACCACCAGAAGCAGCGCCCCGCCAGCGGCGATCACAACACCCGCTCCAGCTCGCCCGCGACCAACACCACACCGACACCGAACTGGGTTTCGGCGCGGGGCTGGTCGCGACCCACCTCAACGGCCGGCCACCCTCCCAAGGCGGCATCTACATGCCGAAGGCCCCGCGTGTCGACCCACCGCGCAGCGGATTGGTCGGCCCCGGCAGCACCGCCGTCCACCCGGCGAGGCGCGCGCCTACTCCGGCCAGCAGGTCGCCCTGTAGAACCGGGCACCGGAGACGCCCCTAGTCGGCCCGGTCGCGGGCGGGACTTACTTTGGTTTGCTAATCGGCTGCCGATCCGGAGGCCATTGCGCCTCGCCCACCCCCGTCTGCCATTGCGGACTCAGCCAACACGGCGAACCCGAAGTAGAGGTGACTGAGATTCGTTATGGCGCTCAGCACCGAGTGCTTGTAATAGCAGGCGTTCTGTTCAGCTTCCAGCAGCGTCGACAGGTTCGCTTCTTCGTCTTCCGAGAAGTGGATCGTGTCGCCATAGTTGAAGGTCAAGATCAGCTTCTGCGGGTTGATGTTCGCATAGCTGAACGGCGGCACCTCACGATCCGGCGGAACCGGTGGGGCGGCCATCTCACACACGATGGTGTTCAGCATTCTGTTCATCAATGCGCCACGCGCTTTTGCCCACTGCGCTACAACCCTTCTCGCACTCTCCTTCTCGCTCGCGGACAGCAACTTAACGGCCTTCATGATCCTGCCCCGCGTGCGAGTGAAAGACGCGAATTCGTCGTCGCTGTGCAATTGACGGAAGGCGAGCGAGGTCCCGGCGAAAGCTTCGGGCGACGGGAACACCAACGTGATTTCGGGGGCTCCGCCGCTCTTGAAGCTGTAGCGCATACCACTTTCCTCGTTCAGCGCGGAATATCCCGCAAGCTGACGACACATCCGCGCATAGCGCTTGAGGACCCGGCGGTCGTCGTCCGTCAACCCCGGCAGCACCGGGAACGCCCCGGGATCTGGCAGGTTGAACGCGTACGTAAGTAGCTCCCAATGGTGCCGAAAGCCGTGGTTCACGCCCACCGCATGCTCGATTAGGGGCGGCTCAAATTTCAACTGAACCGGTTGGACGGAGTTCTCATAGGGCACCATCGACAAGTTGCGGTCCCCCGTCAGCGGGTTAACCGTGTTACCCACGATCTTGGAGAGCAGCTGCATGTCACCCCACTCAAACGAGAGAATCTCGGCCTGGTCGTAGTCGGGGATCATCATTACAGCAGGGTTCCTTCGGCACGGCGCGGCTCGCTCATGCGTTCGAGCGACTGAGGTCACTGTACGACCGCCATCCGACACGAGTCGGCGTGTCCCGCCCTGACCAGCATCAACAGTGTTCGAATTGTTCGATTACCCCTGCTGAGTGTCACGAGATGTCACAACTCGATCGAAAGTGTCACCAGCGGACTTGAGCGCCTCAGGCTGCGAGTGCGTATAGAGCTTCATCGTGAAACTGGCATCCGTGTGACCGAGCCACGCGGCAATGACAGCTGGAGCGACGCCATCGAGTGCCAACTGGGTGGCGGCCGTGTGCCGCGCGCCGTGCAGTTTCAAGTGTCGCAGCCCGGCCTTCTTCACGGCAGCCACCCAGTACCGGTACACGACCGGGGGCGCATACGGCAGTCCAGCCTCGTTGGACACGACGTAGTCAAACGGGCCAGCGTCGACCCCGAGGCGCAGCCTCTCCTTTGCTTGCCGACGACGTGCAGCGCGCAGCACTCCGACCAGGCGATCGGGCAATGGCAACTCACGACGAGATGCCTTCGACTTTGGATCGTTCTCACTGACGCTGCCACCAGCCGACACGCGATTGTTCACGATGCGTAGGGTTTTGTACTTGAGGTCGACATCGCACCAGCGCAGCCCCGCGATCTCACCCCGACGCAGCCCAACCAGGGCCAACTCGTATGCATGGGCCAGGCGGTCACCGGCGAAGCTGGCGCGCAACATGTCGACTTCAGCGACACTGTAGGTATCCACGTCTTTGTGGGCCGACGGCAGCGGCTTGACGAGCTCAGCCGGGTTGCGAGCCAGAAGCCCTTGGAACACCGCATCTGCGAATACCCCGGTGATCGCCTGGAGGCTTTTGTTAACACTCGCTGATGACCACGGTCTGCGCTTCCGGCCCTTTGCAGTCATGGTGCCGCCCTCGGCGAGATCGCGAACCAGCGTATCGATATCTGTCTTGGTGATTCGCTGGGCCAGAACATCGGCGAAGCGCTCCACCAGCGGCTGTAGGTCGTAGGCCTTCTTGTCGCGCGCAGTGGGACGCAGGTCGTGTCGACCCGCCAGGTAGTTCTTGACCATCTCGCCGACTGTGAGTGTGCGCCTCGGCACGAACACTTTCTTCTCAGCCGCGTCGCTGATTTCGCTCAGTGCACGACGTGCGTCCTTCTCGGTGCGGTAACGCCGCCGAACCTGTCGACGTCGGCCAGTCTGAGGGTCCTCGCCCACGTCGACTGTCAGTTGATACCGAACCGCGTCTTTGCCGGTACGCCGGTCGCGAACGGTCAGCTTCTTGATCTGCGGCGGCAGTTGTTGTCGGGACATTTCACGCCGCCGTGTCACCGGTTGACTCGGCATCGAGTTTCGCAATGTATTCCGCAACAGCAGTTTCCGTGACGAACCGACGTCGGCCGATCTTCACTGACCTCAACTCACCGGACCCGATCAACTCGTAATACTTGCTGTGACCGATCGGAATCATCTGCCGCACTTGTGATTCCGTTAGTAGTTGTAGCATCTCAACGTCCACGACTTCCCGGCCCCGGTGATGCGCCTGCTCCGATTCGCTGTCCTTCGGGTGGTCCGATGGCGGCGATTGCGTTGGTGTATTGGGCTTTCCAAGTGAGTCTTTGGGAGATGGCTCGCATGATGAGTTCGCTGCGGGGTGGGGTGCGTTGGCCGGATTCGAGGCGGTAGATAAGAACATTGTCTCGCGCGTCCGGGGTGATGCCGGCGTCGGCGAGCAGTTGCCGAACAAATTTGTGCCGGTCGGCTTGGTGATCAGGCAGGGTTTTACCGGACCACTTCCGGGACACCAAGACCCGCCGGCCCGGCAGCCCGAGGGTGCTTCGACGGTGCGCTTTCGATTTGCACTGCCCGGCAACCATTTTCGATGATGCACCCTTGGGGACGATGCCGTAACGCAGCCAGATGGGGCAGCGCGGTGAGCATGGGGTTATCGCCAGTTCGGTGTGCAAACGCTCGTGATGGGCATGCTGGGCGGCGGTGGTGGGTGTGATGATTTCACCGATCGATTTGGTCAGGTACTTAGTCAGATACCCGATGTGCCGTCCCGCCTCTGTGCCGCCGCCGAGGATGCCTTTGGAGTGCACCTGTTCCCCGAAGCGCACCACATGCGCCGGGTTCGCATCGGGGTCGTCATCGACGGCCTGTAGGGCGTCCTGCCAGCTGGTGAGTGGTGTGTGGGTGTCGGGGTCGATGAAGGTGCACCGGGTCGGATTCCACACCGGCAGCCTGCCGGAATCGGTGTAGATCAGCTGGTCGTGGTTCGGCCACCACACCTGGTGGTAGGTGGCGGCAGCCACTTGGCGGACGAGGGCGTGAGGGATCGCGCCGCGCAGCGCCATGTGCACGTGCGGGGCGCCGCGTTTCTGAGGTTCCACGGTGGCGAAATACTGGACGTCCCAGCCCAGGACGCGCCGCAGGTTCTGGATGAACCGGTCCAGCAGAGCGGCGAAGTGGATCGCATCGCGGGCCGCACGCCGGTAATCATAGGCGCCGGGATCGATCGGGGCGCCGCCCTGGATCGGCCCGTAACTGTCACAGGTCAACGTGAGGAACATCGACGGCCGGTACTTACCCACGTACTGCTGGCCGATGGTGTTTTTGCGGACCTGCCGGGTCGGCAGGTCGATCACGTCGTGGCGGCGTTTCGTCGACCGAGTGCGCAACGGGGTGGGCGGGGGGTCCAGTGGTGGCAGGGTGCCGCGCATCCCGGTGGCACGCAGCTGGGTGTCGAGTTCACCGACCGCGGCCCGCAGCTCAGCGACGGCTTCGTGGTCGTGGTCGCGGTCGGTGGTGGCGTCGCGGTAAGCGGCGACTAGATCAGCGCGGGAGCGCAGCAGCTCGGATTGCTGCTCGGTGGGTTCAATGGCTGGTTGGACCGGTTCGTGGTCGAGGTGCCATCCTTCGCGGCACTGCTGCATGCGCAGTGCGCGCGCTTTTTTCGCGCACGGGGCGCATTGCGATTCCATGGTCGATTTGCAGGGCACCGCCGCGTAGTCGGTGGCGCCGGTGTCCAGGTTGACCGTTCCCATCACCAGCGGGCGGACGCACACCCCGTGAGTTTGTGCGGCGGCGACGGCGATTTCGTGGAAGGAGGGCCGGGCTCGCCGTTCGGCGGCGGTTTCTCGTCGGGGCAAGGGGTCCGCGGAGTGATCGGGCGGTGGCGGTGCGTGGGGGCTGACCGGTGCAGGTGAGGGGGTCGGCATGGCTCAGCCCTGCGAGGAAGCAGTGTCAGGCCGGCGCGGGAGTCGGCGGCGTTTCGGTGGCCGGAAATGTGTGACCAGATAGTCGATGTCGTCGTCGGTGACATGAAACGCCCGGACCCGTTGTGGTTCGGCGGTGCCGTCCACCATGACGTAGCCGACACCCGGTGTGGACTCGGGGATTTCGTCGCACACTGCCCCGGCATCGCGCGCCGCCTGCCCAAGAATCATCGTGGTTTGGTTCGATTCGGTCAGGCGCAGTCCCACGCGGACAGTGAAGTACTGGCGCAACGACACCACTTCTTTTGACGGGTCTTGCACGGCGCCTATCAGGGTGATCCCGACCGCACGACCTTGAGAGAGCAGCAGCCCGAGCAGCTGGTCGACTTCGGCGCGGATTTTGCGGTCGGTGCCATAGGCGGTCAAGGCGGCGAGTTCATCGATGATCACCACCGTCAACGGGTCCTCGACGCTCGGCGTGTGGGTGCGGGTGTGGCCACGCAACAGCTGGGTGCGGCCATCCATCAACTTGACCAGGCCTCGCAACAACTCCAAGGTCTGCTCGGTGCGGTCAGCGGCGAACGCGGTGAACAGCCCTGCGCCGCGGGCGAATTCCATCCCGCCCTTCGGGTCGATCACACAGAGTTGCACCAGGCCTGACCGCACAGCGGGGGCCAGTCCGGCGACCAGGGACTGCACCACGCTGCTTTTGCCCGACCCCGTTGAGCCGGCGACCAGAATGTGATGACCCTGGATCGGTAGCCGCCACGGCGTGCCGGTGTCGGTGACCCCGACCGTCACCGCCGCCAGCTGCACTCGTGTCGCGTCGGTGGGCCGGGGCAGCCGCACCGCAGCCGCGAGGGTGTCATCACGGTGCACGGTGACCGTGAGCTGGCCGGGCTGCAGGGACCGCACCGTCACGCGACCGCTTCCCCAGGCGTGGGCCAGGGCGTCGGCTTGCTTGCCCCAGTCGGTCGCGGTCTGCCCGGTCACCATGCCGATGTTCAGCGTGTCGGTGGCGGTGCCGATGCGCACCGACCGCAGCCGCGGGACCATGGTCCGCTCACCCAGCGTGGCGGTCAACCCGTGCAGGGTGCACACCTGCGCCCAGGCGTGCTTGTAGCGCCACCAGGTCAGGTAAGCCGTGCGGACCGGTAGCCACGATGCAGCGCCAAATCCGGCCGGGTCGACCAGCGCCAACGCGATGTAGATGAGGGCGTATACCCCGGCCACGATCAGCCCGCCGCCCCACCCGAACCAGGCGCCCGCCCATGCGATCATGATGATCGGCAAACTCAACACCGGGAACCGCACCGTCCACGATCCGAGCAGCACGGCGAGCTTGGCCAGCATTAGCAATATGTCTTCGACCAGCTGGTCGGCCGAACTCTGACCGCTGTTGCCGGACGGTTTCGAGTTGCCGGTGGCCATCACGCACCCGCCTTCACGGTCTCGCCGCGCGGCGCTGACGACGACTTACTCACGGGCGCAGGTGAATTCACGTCACCTTTGATGCCGGTCGCCCTGTAGACGTAGCCCACATAGGTGTATTCGCCCTGACCCATCCGCCGCGGTTCGGCGGTCAGGCCTTCCAGTTCGATCATGCGAATTCCGCTGCCCGCCAACAGCTCCGGCGTGGATGGCACTGGCTGTACCTCGGCCAGAAATGTCACCACGAAGCTCGCCCGTTTGGCTTTCGGCTCATCGGGGTCCGACACTGCGCCAGCCCACTGCCGCAGACCTGTCGCCGGATCAGCCTTCTGCACATTCGGACGCTCAAATTCCATGTCCGGGCCGATCGGACCCAGCAACATCAACCCTCTCGGGAACGCTTCTGTGTGTTGCATCGGGAACCGGTGCCCTTTTTGTATCGCCATGTCAGCTTTCTCCTGTCTGTGTGACTTGGACCACGACAACATATCAACTGATATTTTTGGTGGTCAACTGTTATGCATCGATAGGTCAGAAAAAATGTGAATCGCCCCATGAGGCACTGGAGCGATTGGTTTTCAACTGATCGCGGCTGATATTGTCGGGCATCTCAACTGCTATGGACGGATGGTCATGACCTCACCGACTACGCCCCGGCAGGCGATGCACCGCCAGATCGCCCAAGCCGTTCGTAACGACATCGAGGCCGGCATTCTCCGCGACGGTGAACGGCTGCCTTCCACACGCGAGCTCGCGTCGCAGTGGAACGTCAGCGTCTTCACGATCACTCAAGCGATGGACCTGCTTACTGCCGAAGGCCTGGTGCGCAGCAAGGACCGCTCGGCACGCGTCATCACCGCTCCCGACACTGCGGCAGCACCCAAAAGTCTGCAGCTGCCCACCCCGCAATTAGTCCTTGTCGGCGGCTACGCCGGCAGCGGAAAAACCGAATTCGGTCGCGTCCTAGCCCGCCAGACCGGATGGACAATCCTCGACAAGGACACCATCACCCGGCCGCTCGTCCAGCGTTGGCTCGAAGACCTTGGCGCTTCACTGGATGACCGCGAATCCCCCACCTACATGAACAAGATTCGTCCCCATGAGTACGAAGCACTCAACGCGGCAATCGAAGAGAACATCGAGTGCGGCAACTCCATTGTCTCCACTGCGCCCTACCTGCACGAGCTCACCGACAGGGCATGGATCGACCGCACCCAGGCCCGAGCCGACGACCTCAATGCCGACCTGTCCATCGTGTGGGTAACCTGCGCGGCCGACACCATGAACCTCTACCTACGACGCCGGGCCGCAGCACGTGACCGATGGAAACTCGCGAACTGGCCCACTTACCTGGCCAGCGTCGACACCACTTTCGCCCCGCCGGTGCCGCATACGCTGATCCAGAATGACCCCGACAGCCAACCCTTGCAGGTTCAGGCCCGCAGCTTCATCAAATCCATCCGAGCACAGGCCGGGCAGCAGTAAGGCATTTGCTCACCGCGCTCGTTCTCCACTGCCTCGGTAAACTGTGGGTCGGTATCTGATGGCGTTGGCTCGTTGAGATTGATTTGGCCTTGCGGGCGGTCGGGTCGACGCGGGTAGGTGGTTTTTGGGGGTCGGCGGGGTGCGCTGGCGAGGTGGGTTGGTGTACGGCAGTTGATCTGCTGAGGCTGTGGCCACATGGCCTGGTGGGTGTGGGCCGGGGTAGTGCGGTGTGTTTAGTGGAATCCGGCGAGGGTGATGTGCAGGGCTTGCTGCAGTTGGGTGCGCAGCGGTGGGTTGGTGGTGGTGTTGTTGAGCCAGTGTTGGAGCACGGTTTGTGCGGTGCTCAGGGCTGTGTGGATGAGCAGTGTGGGGCGGATGTCGGTGGTGGGGTCGGTGTTCATGCGGGTTGCGATCATGGTGGTGAGTTGGCGGGTTTGGTTGTCGCTGAGCAGTGTTGAGCTGTTGAGCAGGTGTGGTGCGCTCTGCAGGGCGTGTTTCCAGTGTGGGGAGTGCTGGCCGGCTGTTTCGCCGAGGTGGTCGACGAGGAGGTGGATGAGTGAGGTGGCTGCTGTTTCGGTGGGCGGACGGGTGTTGTAGGTGGTGATGATTTCGGCGATGGCATGTTGGATCGGGGCGGTCAGCAGGTGTTCTTTGTTGGGTGCGTGGCGGTAGTAGGTGCTGATGGAGATGCCGGCGGTGGCGGCGATGTCGTCGGTAGTGACTGCGGCGTAGCCGTGTTGGGCGAAGAGTTGGTGTGCGGTGGTTTGGATGTGGGTGAGTAGTTCGGTGCGGCGGCGGTCTCTGAGGGTGGGGGGTGTGGGGTTGGCGGTAGTCATGGTCGATTCCGGTGGGTGTGTCTAGGTTCGGGTTGGAGAGGGTTTGTGGCGCAGTGGGTTTCGTTGTGGCCACCAGCTGGTTTCGCGGAGCAGGGTGGCGATGGCAGGCACGGTGAGGGTGCGTACGACGAAGGTGTCCAAGAGGAGGCCGCAGCCGATGATGAGTCCGGTTTGGATCATGATGGCTATCGAGCCGATCATGAGGCCGAACATGCTGGCGGCGAAGATGAGTCCGGCGGAGGTGATGACGGAGCCGGTGTTGGCGATAGTGCGGAGCACGCCGACGCGGATGTTACGGGTGGATTCCTCGCGCAGTCGTGAGATGAGCAGCATGTTGTAGTCGGCGCCGACGGCGACCAGGATGATGAACGCCAGAAGTGGTACGGGCCAGGCGATTTCTTTGCCGAGGCCGTATTGAAATATCAGGGTGCCGATTCCTAGTGATGCCCCGTAGTTGAGGATGACGGTGCCCAGTAGGTAGAGCGGTGCGACCAGGGCGCGGAGCAAGACGATGAGGATGAGGCCGACGACGAGCAGGGTGGCGATGGCCATCAGGCGGAAGTCGGCGGAGAGCAGGCGTTGAATGTCTGAGTTGACGGCGGGAAATCCGGCGACGGCGATGGTGGTGTTGGCCAGTGAGGTGTTGGGGCGTGCTGCGTCAGCGACTTCGGTGAGTCGGTAGGCCAGGGTCATCGCGTCGCTGCTGTAGGGGTCGTAGCTGGACTCGATGGCGTAGCGGGCGGTTTTGCCGTCCGCGGATAGGAAGTGTTTGGCGACGTCGGCGAATTGTTGGTTGTCGAAGGCGTCGTTAGGGAGGTAGAAGCCGCTGGCGGTGTCGGATCCGGTTGCTGATCGTGCGGATTGTTGGAGTTGGGCGGCGATTTTTCCCATGCCGGAAAGCATTTCGAGGTTGCTGTCGACGAGGGTGTGGACGCCGGTGGCCAGCGAGTGAGCACCGGATGCGAGTTGGTGGACGCCGGTTTGGAGGCGTCCGATGTTGGCGGCGAGGTCGCCGGAGCCTGCGGCGCCCATGGCGGTGTCCAGGGTGGTGATGAGCCGGGTGACGTCGGCGAGGGTGCCGCCGCCGGTGTTGGTGGCCGGCTGGTAGAGGTCGGCGAGGGTGGTGAGGTGGTCGAAGAATCCGTTGTCGCGCAACGTGATGAGTAGTTGGGCTTGGTCGTGTAGTTGGGCGCATTCGGTGGCGGCGGCGCACGCGGGCCAGTTGCTGATCGCGGCGATGAGGGGCTCAAGGGTGGTGATGGCGGTTTGGGCTTGTTCGGCTTGGTGGCGTAGTGCGGGCCCGGCGGCAATGGCGTGATCGACGGCGGGTGCGGTGGCAGAAAGCTGTTGCAGCAGCGGCCGCAATCGCTGGGTTTGGATGCCCGCGGTTTGAGCTTGGCCTAAGAGCCCAGTCAGCGGGGTCAGCGCGGTGCCCAGGGTGGTGTCGAGTTGGGTGAGCCCGTCGGCGAGCTGGTCGGCGCCGTTGGTGAGTTGGCCCAGATCGCTACGGCGGGATTGGCCGTCGTTGACCGCGCCCGCGAGCCGGTCACCGATTTGGCCGTTCTGCCAAGACAGTTGGGCTTGTTCGAGCCGTTTACCGCCGGGGCGGGTGACTCCGGAGACTTTGGTGACACCGGGCAGTTGGGCGAGGCGGGAGGCCATTTCGTCAAGGTCGGCCAGTCCTCGGCTGGTGCGCATGTCGGTGGGTGACTGCACGACCAAGAACTCGTTGATCACGATGTCTTTGCGGAAGTGGCGATCCAGCAGTCGATACCCTTCGTTGCTGGCCGAGGTGGTCGTTTGGCCTTGGCGGTCGTCGTAGCTGATGCGCATGGTGGTCGCCACTGCGCACAGAGCTAGGACGAAGATCAGGCTGGCGGCCAGCAGGGGCACGGGGCGTCGTACGACGGCCACCGCGATCCGGTTCCAGTAACGGCGGGTGCGGTCGGTGTTGGGTTCACCGATCCCACGCCGGGCGGCCAGCGCGAGTACGGGGGGAAACAGAGTGACCGTGGCGGCGAACCCGATGATCACGGCGATGGCGCAGGCCGGGCCGAGTGCGGCGAAGACGCTCAGTTCGGCGAAGGTCATGGACAGAAATGCCAGCGCGACGGTGGCGGCCGAGGCTGCGATGACCCGCCCGATGGTGGCGGTGGCGTGGATGACCGCGGTCTGGGCGGGGACCTGTTGGCGGCGCTGTTCGTGGTAGCGGCTGATCAAGAACACTGAGTAGTCGGTGCCGGCGCCCAGCAGGATCACCGTCATGAACGCGACGGTGAACTGAGACACCGGCATGCCGGCTTCGCCGAGTCCGGAGAGCACCCCGCGCCCGACCGCGAGGCTGATACCGATCACCAGCAGCGGCAGCATCGCGGTGAACACCGACCGATAGATCAGCAGCAAGATCATGGCGATCAGCCCGGCGGTGGCCACCGAGATGAGGATCAGATCCTGTTCAGCGGAATCGATTTGATCGCTGAAGGTGGCGGGTGGGCCGGTGACGCGCACGGTGGTCGGTGAGTGCCCGAAAACCTCGGCGACGATGCCGCGTACCGCCCGCACCGATTCCGCGGTGCTGGGATCACCGAGGGTTCCGGCCACCCCCACCGGCACGTACCATGCCTTGCGGTCGGCGCTGAGAGCTTGCGCGGCGGTGACCGGGTCGGCCAGGAGGTCTTGGACCTGCCGGACGTGGCTGGTGTCGGCCCGTAACCGCTGGATCAACGTGTCATAGCGCTGCTTAACCTGCGGGGTCAGCCCGCTGGGATCCTCCATCGCCACGAAGATCGTGGTCTTGGAGCCTTGTTCACCGAACGCCGAGCCCATCCGGTCTACGGTCTGCAGCGACGGCGCCCCGGGCGGTATCAGATGCACCGACTGGTGCTTGACGACCGTTTCCAGTTGCGGAAAAAGGATCGCCAGCACCACCGCGGCGGCGATCCAGGACCCGATCACCAACGCTTTGTGCCGGATCGCGAAACCCGACAGCCGCGCTAGGCGCTCACTGTAGGTGTCGCGGCCCTGTGCCGCTTCCGCGGCGCCACGCTGCTCCTTGGGGCGACTCAACGTCGCCACGCCGGCATCGCCCCAGCCCTTGATTACCATCCCGGCCCCCCCGGCGGCATAAAGAAACTGTCGGTATCGCAACAGTACTATCGGTATCTTTGTGCGGCATCCGGCAAAGCGCAATACGCCCGCCCGCCGGTCGCGGCCTGCCCCCAGCGGCCGCGACAGCTTCAGTCCAACATCTCCCGGCCCATCAGCTCGTCGTCGAGATAGGAACACGACCGCGGCGGATAGTGGCGGGGACGCACACGATCACCCGCGGTCGCAACCCGGGCGTGCCCGAGCTTGGCCAGATCATGGCGAACGTGGCGGACCTCCTCGAACAAGACGCCGGGCAGCAGCCGCTTGGCCGCCCGCGCCACCACCGCGCCGGTGCGCCCGACAGCCCGCGCCGGCCGCCGCGTCAGTGGCGTCGCCGCGGTCGGGTCCTGGATCTGGCGCCGGATGAGCTCCCGGCGTTGCTGGTGATTCACCATGGCCTTACCCCCTCGGTGTTGGCCTGCACGGCGATACAGGTACTAACGGTATCGCTCCGATACTAACAGTATCGTTTCGCTAAATGCCAGCCTTGCGTCCGCGGTATCGGCGTCGACGCCAGGCGGCGAGGATTACGGTGAACAGGTGGAGCCAGGCGCGGAGGAACGTGCTGTCGATATCGACGGCGACGAGGTGGATCCACGCCTGGCGCGGTCCCGGACCCGGCTGCTCGACGCCGCGGCCAAGCTGCTCAGCGCCGGCGGGGTCGAAGCGGTCACCATCGAGGCGGTCACCAAGGCCTCCAAAGTGGCCAGAACCACGCTCTACCGCCACTTCACTAGCTCCACCCACCTGCTGGCCGCCACTTTTGAGCGGCTCCTGCCCCAGGTCAGCCTGCCGCCGGCGCAAGGCTCGCTGCGCGAACAGCTCATCGAACTGCTCAGCCGGCAAGCGATCCTGTTTCAGGACGCACCCTTGCACGCCACCACGCTGGCCTGGGTCGCCCTCGGGCCGACACCGGAGCGCCCCGACGAGGTGCACGACCGCCACGCGCTACGCACACGCGTCGTCGCCCATTACCGACAGCCCTTCGCCGAGCTGCTGCAAAGCCCGGCCGCCGCCGCCGAACTCGACGACTTCGATGTCGACCTCGCCATGTGCCAGCTCGTCGGCCCGATCGCCTTCGCCCGCCTGACCGGCCTACGCGCCATCAACCGCGAGGACTGCGAACACATCGTTGACGACTTCCTGCACGCCCACGCCCGCACCCGATAAACCCCACCGGGCCCGGCCGGGTCCGACGTCGTCGGCAACCCGGGGATTCGCGCCGCACCGCCCACCGTTGTGGTACGAACGGTAGCGCAGGGATACTGCTCGTAGCGGGGGTTCGGTATGGGTGACTGTCGGGCCGATGGTGCATGGCCGCCGTCAAGAGCGGGCTGCTCGGGGCGGGCTCGCGCAACCGGTGCCGGGACGTCATGACCGCGGCGCAACCTGCCGGTGAGGCACCCCACGCGAGTGAGATCCTGGATGCGACCCTGCATGCAGCGACCTGCGGCGGTTATAGCGCGGTGCAGATGCGGGCGGTGGCTGATGTCGCCGGCATCGGTGTGGGGACGCTCTACCGGTATTTCCCGTCCAAACCGCACCTGCTGGTCGCGGTGTTGCGCCGCGAATTCGACCGACTGGCCGCCGAGTGCGCATGGCACCACAACGACACCACGCCTGCCCAGCGGGTCGCAGCCCTGACCTCACGACTGCACGTCGAATGGCAGCTCGACCCTAACCTGACCGAAGCCACCACGCGCGCCCTGGTGGTCGCCGACGCGACCGCCGCGCCCACCGTCACCCAGACCGCCGACATCCTGCAACAACTCTTCGCCCACGCATTGGGCGGCAGCACCGTCACCGAGCACCACCATGACCTCGCCGGACTCATCACTGATGTCTGGCTGGCCAACCTCACCGCCTTCAGTGGCCACCGACTCTCCGCAGCCCAAGCCCGAGAGCGGATCGACCGCGGCACGGAACTCCTACTGCGCCAGACCTCATCAATAATCTCCACGTCATAAACGGCCACAACCCCCGACCTAGCCACCCTCGAGGCTTATGCGGCGAATTTCGCCCCTCAAAGCAGCCAACGCAAAGCACACCCAAGTGCTGTCGAGCACAAGAAAGTGCGAGCAGCCGACGGCACAAAATAATTGGTTCCATATTGAAACTGCAGTTCAGGACGCTAAACAACTGAGCTTCGAATCGGCCCATCTACCATTAACCGAACAAACCGCACGCATTAACCGATTG
>NZ_JCALDW010000032.1:0-41736 GCF_059813065.1 Mycobacterium sp. NGS24 | reverse complement strand
CGCGACGGCGCCGAAGCCGCCAAGTGGGGCGGGTAGTCCGGCTCACCCGAAAACTCCGGCCGGAATCGTCGGTCCCTGCTCCAACACTGACGGCTTGAGGACGACGTTGAGCGCACCCAGTGCGCCTGCCGGCAAGTCCGGTAACGCTTGAACCGCAGTCAGGAAGCGTCGTTGCGCGGTCTCGTCGACCACACCCTCGGCCAGCCCGGTGAACTTCGCGGCATACTCCTTGCGCCCAAAAGGCCTGGCGCCCAACGGATGTGCATCGGCGACGGCCAGCTCGTCGACAATAACCTCGCCGCTGCGCAGGGTGATCTCCGCACGGGCCCCGAACGCCCGGTCCGCCGGTTCGCTGGAGTGGTAGCGCCTGGTCCACTCGGGGTCCTCCCGGGTCGAAATCTTGTGCCACAGTTCGACGGTGTCCGGCCGGTGTGCCCGCTCTGGTGCGTAGGAGCGTTCGTGATGCCAGGTGCCGTCCTGTAGTGCGACGGCGAAGATGTACATCACGGAGTGGTCCAGCGTTTCGCGGGACGCGTCCGGATCCATCTTTTGCGGATCGTTGGATCCGGTGCCGATGACGTAGTGGGTGTGGTGGCTGGTGTGCAGCACGATCGTCGCAATGCGGTCCAGGTCGCCGATCCGCGTGCGGAGTCGGCGAGCCAGATCGATCAGGGCCTGACTCTGGTATTCCGCAGAGTGCTCCTTGGTGTAGCTGTCCAAGATGGCGCGCTTGGGTTCGCCCGATTCGGGCAGCGGCACCTGGTAGGTGTGCTCCGGGCCGGAAAGCAGCCACGCGATCACGCCGTCCTCGCCTTCCCAGATCGGCGCCGGCGCCCCCTCGCCCCGCATGGCCCGGTCGACTGCTTCGATCCCGACCTTGCCGGCCCATGCCGGCGCAAATGCCTTCCAACTCGAGATCAGACCCTTGCGGGACTGCCGCGTCGCAGTGGTCAGGTGTAGCGCCTGCCCGATCGCCTGGTAGATCGTCGCCATGTCGAGTCGCAGCATGGTGCCTAATCCGGCAGCCACCGAAGGACCGAGATGTGCGACGTGGTCGATCTTGTGCTCGTGCAGGCAGATCCCGTTGGACAAGTCGATTTGAATCTCGTACGCGGTGGCCAGTCCGCGGATCAGGTCCGCCCCGGACAATTCGAGGTGCTGAGCCACCGCCAACAACGGGGGGATGTTGTCGCCCGGGTGTGCGTACTCGGCAGCCAAAAACGTGTCGTGGTAATCCAATTCGCGTACTGCCGCACCGTTGGCCCAGGCGGCCCACTCCGGAGAGTAGTCGCCCTCGACGCCGAACACCTTCGCGCCGGTAACGACCGGGTGGGCCAGCGCTTGCGCGCGTGCGACTGCGACCGGACGTCGCAGGGCTGCGGCCGCCGACACCGCGGCATTGTCGATGATCCGGTTGATCACCATGGCCTCGGTGTCAGCTGGGACGGCTACCGGGTCGGTCGCCACCTCGGCGATCTTCCAAGCCAGGTGCTCAGAGCGGGGAAAGTCGTCAGCGCTGCGGCGGGCCCGCACCTCATGGATACGCATAACCGGCACAGTACGCAACAGCGCCGACTTCGCTTCGCTGTGCGCGAATAGGGCTGTGCTGCATGGCATCCGGCCGGGTTGTCGGTGGCTGTCCCTAGAGTTCGGGGTATGTCGGGCAGCACGAGCGCAGAGATCGTCCCCCCGACGTCATTGCCACCGGGTATCGCCCCGACCAGCTCACCGAATACGCCCGCGTCTACAAAGACTGCCTCAAACCCGACGGCGACTTCCTGCCCGGGGAGCCCGATCGGGCCCGCACACGCGGCCTCACCCTGGGCCGCCAACAGCCCGACGGGATGTCGACGATCAGCGGCCTGATCACCCCGAAATTCCGGGCCACCCTGGAACCGGCGTTGGCCAAACTGGCCGCCCCCGGCATGTGCAACCCCGACGACCAGGCCCCGATCATCGAAGGCCGCGCCGGCGAAGAAGCCGTCGCCCGCGACAAAATTCGCGCGATTTCATGCTGCAATGTACGAAAGTCATCTTCGCCAAACCCAGTGATGATTGGGAGTTCCCAGAACGGTGGATCATCGTCACCGTGGTCGTCGAGAATTTCACGAATAGCGCGTTAAACATGAGCAGCGCTTGGCGGTTGAAGTTCGAAGACGGGCTAGTCACCACGCTGGCAGGCCACGCCGTCACCATCCCGGTCCAGCGCCGGGTGATAGTCGATGTCTCCCCGTGGAATGTTGGTCCTGCCATCAGCCCAAGCCTCAGCACAATTCGCGTAATGGTGGGGCAGGTCGCTGGACGCAGGACTGACGGTCAGGCTGCTGGTGCTGCGAGGTGGCCCAGCCGGTCGCTGGGCCTCGTCGAGCTTGTACCCGGCAAACACCATCACCACCGCCACGACCACCGCGATGACCGACACGATGGCGCGGATCTGCGCCTGAGTCAGGCGCGGGGGCTTATCGCCGTTCGCAGGCGATGCCATCGTTGTCTCGGTCCAGCTTCTGGCTATAGGCCGGGTCGCCCCGGGGAATGTTGTATCTGCCGTCGGCAGCCGCCTGAGCGCAGGTCGCGTAGGGCGGGTCTGCCTGCGCAGCGGGTGCGATAGAGACTCCGATACCCAGGACGGCGCCGACAGCGGCCATGGACAGGATTACAGCGCGGATCGACATTGATCCACTCCCTTCTTCGTGGTTGAACGAAGGGAGCGTAAGAGAGCAGCAGGTGTCCCCGGGTCGGATTCGGCAAACTCTTCGTTGCGGGGTTTACCATCCCCACATGGCCGACCCAGCAGCCAAGCCGAAGTTCGGCAACCGCCCGTACAAAGCTACTTCTCGGCCCGCAAGCTCCTCGGCTTCCGCCTCGTCGATCTCGGCATCAGCAAATCCACGGCATCCTCGCGAGCCAGGCGGCGACCGCAGGGCGTAGACCATCGGCTCGACGAACTCGGCGCGGATCGACACGCTCCGGCAGGTCTTGCAGCGGTACATAGGGCGCTTGGTCTGGTAGTCGCCCAGGCCGACCAGGTAGCCACCACAGTTCTCACGGCCACACCAGAGCATTCGGAACGGGTGGGCCAGGGCCATGAATGCTTCCAACTCGAAAGGACGACGATGCAACCTGTCGAGATCCCACGCCACCACGGCCTGTATCCGGGCCATGCAGACCGCCATACAGTCCTCGCGCTGTCGGGCGAGGCCGAGCTCTTCGCCGGTGACGTCGGAGCTGCACCACCCGAATGAAGACCTGAAATCGACCAGGCCGACGATCCGTAGCGCTATTGCGGCTGCGGCGCCGGTGGCCGATAGAAAATCAGCAGCTGCCCGATGGCGCCGGCCAGACCGAGCCCCAGCGAGATCGCCAGGCCGCTCCATCCGGTCATCCACAGCTTCTCGCCGAACAGCAGGTAGTCCAGGCTGAGCTTGCCCGAGCCGACGGTGGCCACTGCGACGGCACTCAGCGCCAGCACCAGGTTGTACTCCCAGCCCTCTTTGACGATGAAGAAGCCGTTGTGGCGGTGCACCGTCCACGCCGCGACGATCATCAGCGACACGAAACCCGCCGCCGGGATCGGCGTCAGCAAACCGGCTGCCAGGCCCAGTCCGGCGGCGGTCTCGGTGCTGGCGGCCACGGTGGCATGAAACTTCCCGGGCTTCATTCCGATGCTTTCGAACCAGCGCGCGGTCCCCGGTATCCGGCCGCCGCCGAAGAATTTGTTGAGGCCGTGCGCGGCCAATGTCAGACCCAGTACCAACCGCAGAATCAATAACCCGACATCGATGGCAGTCATACAGTTCAAACTAGATCATCGCTTGTGACGGACGCGGCCAACCACCGGTGTGGGACCATTGCGGGCGTTCCGGCGTTTGCCCGCAGCACCGATCGGGCAGCTCAAAGACTAGGGGGTGCACCATGGCTCGGGTCGCACCACGCCATGATTCCCCCGTCGGCACCCTGCACGACAGCGTCGTATTGCTCGACGGCCGGGCTGATCGGCCCCGGGAGATCCTGGGCAACAAGGGCCACGGCATCGACACCATGCGCAGGCACCATTTGCCGGTGCCGCCCGCTTTCTGCATCAGCACCGAAGTCGGCACCCGGTATCTGGCCGATCCCGCGCCGACGATGGATGCAATCTGGGACGCCGTCCTGGACCGGTTGGGGTGGCTGGAAGAGCAAACCTCGCGCACCTTCGGGAAGGGGCCGCGGCCGCTGCTGGTCAGCGTGCGCTCGGGCGCCACCCAGTCGATGCCCGGCATGATGGACACGATCCTCGACCTCGGGATGAACGACGCTGTCGAGCAGGCGTTGGCCCGGTACCAGGCCGCGGCATTCGCCCGCGACACCCGCCGCCGGTTCACCACCATGTACCGGCGCGTGGTCGGAGACGACCCGCCCGAGGACCCCTACGCACAGTTGCGCGCGGGCATCGAAGCCGTGTTCGCGTCATGGAACTCCCCGCGCGCCACCGCATACCGCGGACACTACGGCCGCGACGCGCGCGGCGGCACGGCCGCCGTGGTGCAGGCGATGGTGTTCGGCAACCTGACCGCCGACTCCGGTGCCGGGGTGTTGTCGTCACGCAATCCGATCACCGGAGCCAATGAACCGTTCGGCGAGTGGTTGCCGGGCGGCCAGGGTGACGACGTGGTGTCGGGACTTGTCGATGTCGAGCCGATCCATGCCCTGCGCGATCAGCAACCGATCGTCTTCGACGAGTTGATGTCCGCCGCCCGACGCCTGGAACGCTTCCACTCGGACGTGCAGGAGATCGAATTCACCGTGGAAGACGGGAAACTCTGGCTGCTGCAGACCCGGGCGGCCGAGCGGTCAGCACCTGCCGCGGTGCGCCTGGCTCTGCAGCTCCGGCACGAACAGCTCATCGACGATGCCGAAGTCCTGCGCCGGGTGACTTCCGCGCACATCGAGGCGGTGCTGCGACCCGCGCTACAACCGGAAAGCCGGTTATCCGCAGCGCTTTTGGCCAAGGGTCTACCGGCCTGCCCAGGTGTCGCAACCGGCACCGCATACACCGACGTCGACGAGGCGCTGGACGCCGCCGACCGCGGCGAGCAGGTCATCCTGGTGCGCGACCACACCAGACCCGAGGACGTGCTCGGGATGCTGGCCGCGCAGGGCATTGTCACCGAAGTCGGTGGCGCCGCAAGCCATGCCGCCGTCGTCAGCCGCGAACTGGGCCGGGTGGCGGTGGTGGGCTGCGGTCACGGTGTCGCCGCGGCGCTGGCCGGCAAGCAGATCACCGTCGACGGTTACGAAGGCGAGGTACGCCAGGGCATTCTGCCGCTCACCGCATGGTCCGAGGACGACACTCCGGAGTTGCGCGAACTCGCCGAGATTGCGCGACGGGCGGGAGTCGACCGGTGACCGAATTGGCTGTGCTGCAGGCTGTTCGCCTCAAAGGGCGGGTCAGCGTGCCCGACCTGGCCGCGACCCTGGGGATGGACCACGACACCGTCGGCCAGACAGTAGATCGACTGGCCGACGCCGGGCTACTGGTCGAGGGACCCACGGTACGGATCTCCCCGACGGGTCGCGCCCGGCTCGCCGAATTGCTCGCCGCCGAACGCCAGCATGTCGCCCCGGCCACGATCACCGCGGTCTACGACGAATTCCGTTCGGTCAACGGCGAATTCAAATCTCTGGTCACCGACTGGCAGCTCAAGGACGGCCGGCCCAACGATCACGCCGATGCGGATTACGACGCCGCAGTGTTGGCCCGCCTCGACGATGTGCACCGGCGCCTGGTGCTGATCATCGGCCCGGTCACCGCGCAACTGCCGCGCCTCAGCGCCTACGTGACCAAGTTGGACGTCGCGCTGAACCGGGTGAAGTCAGGTGAGATCCCTTGGCTGACAAGGCCACTCATCGATTCCTATCACACCGTGTGGTTCGAACTGCACGAGGAACTGATCCTGGCCGCCGGTCTGACCCGGGAGGAAGCTGCCCGATCCGGCGACGCAGGCTAGTGACTACAGCGCCGTGTCCAGCAGCCGCATGTAGGCATCCACATCGGGAACAGCCGATCCCGACGCGTTGATGCTGACCGCAACGGTGTCGCCGATGCCGTGCACTCCGTGGGTCAGGCCCATCAGCGGGGACAGCGACGGGTACCCGGCGGTCAGCACCACCGGGGCGTCCCCGAAGTGCAGATCGGCGGGGCCGCGATGCACGCTGGAGACCACCGTGTTGCCGGCCACGTGCGCGGGCCGGGCGTCGACGTCGAACTTCGATACTCCCCAACGCAATAACGCCGCGGGGACGGTGGCGAATGCACGGTCACCGGCCCGGACGGCGGGGTGCTCGAGGCGACGACGCGCGTTGGCCAGGTCGACGCCGATCCGCTGCAGCCGTTCGGCGTGCGCGAGTTGCGGATACAGCCCCACCACGGCGTTGGCGAAATGGTTGCAGCCCAGGCGGGCACCCGATTTGGCTATCGGCACCTCGGCACCCAATGAATCGATGTCACCGCCCAGCATTTCCGACATCGCGTCCGAGACCGCGGCCAGTACGCCGACGGTGACGGTGGCACCCGGTAGTTGGGAACGGTGGCGTACCAACGTGCGAATGGACCGCGCACCCCGTGGCCGGGCATTGGTGGCCAGCGGCGGCCGGGTGCCCAGGGCGGGCGCCACCAGCCCGGCTTCGGTATCGGCAACCAACTGCCGGTGGGTACGCACCGCGTCGAGCGCCCGCAGCGGCACCAGCCCGGACCGCGGCCTGGGGACCTCTGGCGCCGGGCCCGCCCTGCCGAACAGGAACGCGGCCAGCGCGGCGCCCCGGCGGCCGTCGGCGAACGCGTGCGTGGCCTGCACAACGACAACGGCGCCCGGTCCGGATACTCCCGGAATGCCCTGCACCGGGGTGAATAGATGGATGCGCCAGGGGATTCCACCCCTGCTCATTTGGTTGTCGGCCAGGCCGGCCACTGCCGCGAGACAACCGTCCCAGCTGTCGTCGGCCAGATCGTGCCGGGCGGTACAGGCGGGCCCGACGTCGGCGGGCACCCACCGTGGATAGCGGACGGCACAGTCGTCCTCGGCGCGAATCGCCAATGCGGGGCTGGCCTGCGCCCGTCGGCGTACCTGCTCCAGAGCATGCTCGGCGTCGTCGGGTGCACCGTCGAACGCGTAGAGCAGGAACTCGTCGTTGGGGACTTTCGCCGACATCCAATAGAACTGGGCGTCGACGGCCGCCATCCGCGGCATCAGGGGGAGCCGATGAACGCCAACACCAAGTCGGCTACTTTGTCCGGCTGTTCGAGCTGCAGGAAGTGTCCGGCGCCGGAGACGATGGCCACCTCGCTACCGGTGGGCAGCACCGGCTGCACCCAGCGCGCGAAAGCCGGTGTCATGCAGCCGTCGTCGTTGCCGTGCAGGTACAGGCTCGGCAACTTGGGCGCCTGCACCCAGTGCCGGTGCAACTCGGCGTACTGCTGCGGCGGGCGGGTATTGCGGATCGTGGCACGGTACGGTCCCAGCGCCGCCCGCCAACTCTCCGGCGTGCCGATCGCGGCGTCGACGTGGCGCAGGTCCTCGTCGGCGCGGTAGCCGGGCGACCACCGTCGCCACAGCAGCGGCAGCACCCAGGACGCCGACCGTTCCGGCAACCACGGCAACTGGAAGTAGCTGATGTACCAGCTGCGCACCAGCTGGGGTGGTATCTGACGGAGCAGCCGCCCACGCTCGGGCACTTGCCCGAACGGGCGGAAGGCACCGACCGGCGGCACCGACATGATCACCGCCTTGGCGAATGGGGTGTCGGGCAGCGCGGCGAGCCCGGCGGCGGCCATCGCACCCCAGTCGTGACCGATCACCACGTCGCGCTCGGTGCCGCCCGCGGCCGCACGTACCCGCAGCGCGTCGTCCATCAACGCCCCGATGTGGTAGCTGCCGTCGGTCGGGATCGACGACGGTGCGTAACCACGCATGAAGGGGGCCACCACCCGCCAGCCGGACGAGACCAACCGGGGCGCCACCTTGCGCCAGCCGTAGGCGGTATCGGGAAAGCCGTGCAGGCACAACGCAATCGGGGCATCCGCAGGACCCCACATCAGGGCTTTGAGGTCGGCGTTGGGACTCCTCACGTCGACCCAGCGTGGTTGTGGCAACACGACTCCTGTTCACCGGCTCAGTCCAACGTAACCGGCAGCCAGGGCGAGCAGAAGCCCGAGCTCACACTTGCACGACAGCTTCCTCCAGATCGGCCACCACGATCCTGCTCATCCCGTGCATCGCCCTGGTGGCCGCGGCTGCGCGTGCCGGGTCGGGGTCGCCGACCAATTCCATCAGCCGGTCCGGGACGACCTGCCAGCTCAGGCCGAACCTGTCTTTGCACCAACCGCACTGCGATTCCTGGCCGCCCTCGGTCAGCCGCTGCCAGTAGTAGTCGACCTCGTCCTGGTCTGCGCAGTGGATCGTGAAGGACACCGCCTCGTCGAAGGTGAAGTGCGGTCCGCCGTTGATGCCCAGGAATCGGGTGCCGTCCAGCACAAACGTCCCGAACGCCACGGATCCCGGTTCACCCGGCCCGGCGTCGCTGTACCGCGTGAACCCCTCGACGTACGAGTGGGGGAACACCGACGTGTAGAACTCGGCCGCCTCTTCGAGGTTGTCGTCGAACCACAATGAGGGCGTGATCGCTGGCATGTCGCCTCCCGGTTGTTGGAAATACCTGCACCGAGATAGACCCGGGCCGCGCCTGAAACTCATCGGCGCTTGCCCCGAAAGATTACGAGTGTAATCATCTGACGGGTGGACTTAGCTGGGTGGTTGACGTGCGACGGGTGATCCAGTATTCGACGGGCAACGTCGGCCGTCACGCGCTGCGCATGCTGATCGAACGGCCCGATCTCGAGCTGGTGGGTGTGCACGCGTCCAGCCCGGGCAAAGTGGGCCGTGACGCCGCCGAACTGTGCGGACTCGCCGCGCCGACAGGCATCACAGCGACCGACGACGTCGATGCCTTGGTCGCCTTGAACGCCGACTGCGTCGTCTACACCTCGCAGGCCGAAACCCGGCCGCAGGAGGCGATGTCGGAAATCAGCCGTTTCCTGCGGGCCGGCACCAACGTCGTGGGGTCCTCCTTCGTGTGGCTGGTGGCACCGGGACACGCCGGTCGGTGGTTGCGCGAGCCACTGCAGCGGGCCTGTGCTGACGGCGACACCACGCTCTACATCAACGGCGTCGACCCCGGCTTCTCCGGCGACACCCTGGCCTACACCGCGCTGAGCCTGGCCGAGCGCGCCACCAGCATCACCGTGCAGGAGATCTGCGACTACGCCAGTTACGATGACGCCGAATTCACCGGTGTGAGTTTCGGTTTCGGCACCACACCGGATCACACGCCGATCATGTTCAGCCCCGGTGTACTCACCTCGATGTGGGGTGTGCAGGTACGCAGCCTGGCGCAGGACCTGGGCGTCGAGCTCGACGAGATACGCGAGCGGTGCGAGAAGTGGGTGACACCGCAGCCCATCGACTGCGTGATGATGCACGTCGAACCGGGACAGGTCGCGGCCGTGCGCTTCGGTGTCGAAGGGGTGCGGGCCGGCGCAGTCGTCATCACCATGGAGCACGTCAATCGTCTTGGCGCGCAAGCTGCTCCCGACTGGGCCTATCCGCCGGACGGTCGTCCCGGCGTGCACCGGGTGGTCGTCGAAGGCAGCCCGGGCGTGGAAATCAACACCCACCTGGGTAGTGCCCGCGTCGATCACAACGACGGTGGCGTGATCGCGACGGCGGCAAGGGTTGTCAATCTGATCGAGGCGGTGTGCCGCGCACCCGGCGGGATCCTGGCCGCCCACGACCTGCGGCCGCTGGATCACCTGCGCGGCGTGATGTGGTGACCCCGTGACAGCACCGCGCCGACCGCCGTCCGGTGGCCAGGCGCGTGCCGAACGCAGCCGCCAGGCCGTCATCGACGAGACCGTCCGCTACGTGCTGCAGGAGGGATTCGCCCCGCCCAGCATGCGGCAGATCACCGAGCGTGCCGGATTGACCTGGGGCGCAGTGCAATACCACTTCGGAGACCTGAACGGCATCTTGATGGCGGTGGTGGACAAGGGATTTGCCGACCTGCTGCAGACCCTCGACGACCTGCCCGCGCAGGTGGCACAGATCCGGTCGCAGGACCGACCGGCTTTTGTCGTCGAGGCGGTCTGGCGCGCGTTCTCCAGCCCGACATCGATGGCCGCCCTGGAGATCCTGATCGCTACCCGCGCAGCCCGCGCCGCGTCAACCAACGCCCACCTGACCGCGATGACGGCCCGCATGACAGAGATCGGTGAGCACCTCGCCACCGGCATCACCCCGGGGCAGGCAAGCCGGCTGGGCAACCTGATCTGGAGCACCATCCGCGGCCTGGTCGCCCTTCAGCTCACCTGGCCCACACCGCTGGACAGCACCCACAACCGCGAGATGCTCGTCGAGGTCATTCGCGCCTACCTGGCTTCTGCACCCCAACCGAAGGAGACTCATCACATGCCCAGCCCCCAGACGGTCGAGTTCTCCGGGGTCGACGGGATCACCCTGGTCGCCGACGAATGGAACCGCGGCGTGCCCGATCCGGCAGACCGGCCGACGATCCTGATGCTGCACGGCGGTGGCCAGAACCGGTTCTCCTGGAAGAACACCGGCCAGGTCCTGGCCGACGACGGCTATCACGTCATCGCGATCGATACCCGCGGACACGGAGACAGCGACCGCGCACCCGATGCCGACTATGACGTCGAGACGCTGACCTCCGACGTCATGCACGTCCTGGACGTGATCGGCCGCCCCGTGGTGATCATCGGGGCCAGCATGGGCGGGTTGACCGGCATCCTGGTCGCCGACCGGGCCGGGCCGCAGAAGGTGACCAAACTGGTCCTCGTCGACGTGGTGCCGCGGTTCGAAAAGAACGGCAGCGCCCGGATCCGGGACTTCATGATGACCAACATCGACGGCTTCGAAACTCTCGAACAGGCGGCCGATGCCGTCGCCGCCTACCTGCCCCACCGGACCAGGCCACGCAGCCCGGAAGGTCTGAAGAAGAACCTGCGGCTGCGCGACGGCCGCTGGTACTGGCACTGGGATCCGGCGTTCATGACCAAGCCCGGCGACGACCCGGAACTGCGCACCGAGGGCTTCGAGCAGGCGGCCGCCGACCTGACCATCCCGGTCCTGCTGATTCGGGGCAAGTTGTCCGATGTAGTCAGTCCCGAAGGCGTGCAACACTTTTTGTCTCAGGTGCCCGGCGCGGAATTCGTCGAGTTGTCCGATGCGGGGCACACCGCGGCGGGCGACGACAACGACGCCTTCAGCGAGGCGGTGGTGCGGTTCGTCGAGGGTTAGTTCGCCGGCTTCTCCGCGTGCCCGCCGAACTGTTTGCGCATCGCCGACAGCGCCTTGTTGGCGAAGTCGTCGAGGTCGCGTGAGGCGAACCGGGACTGCAACGCGGTGGTGAGCACCGGCGCTGGAACGCCTTCGTCGATTGCCGCGATCGAGGTCCACCGGCCCTCACCCGAGTCGGAGACCCGACCGGAAAAGCCGTCCAGATCGGGCGATTCATGCAAGGCGATCGCGGTCAGGTCCAGCAGCCAGGAACCGATCACGCTGCCGCGGCGCCATACCTCGGCGACATCGGGGATGTCGAAGTTGTACTGGTAATACTCGGGGTTGGACAACGGCGCGGTTTCAGCGTCGCCCTCTTCGATGCGGGTGCCGATGTCGGCGTTGCGCAGGATGTTCAGGCCTTCGGCGAGCGAAGCCATCATGCCGTACTCGATGCCGTTGTGCACCATCTTCACGAAGTGGCCGGCTCCGGCCGGGCCGCAGTGCAGGTAACCGTTCTCGGGTTGGGCGACCCTGCCTTCGCGGCCCGGGGTCCGCTCGGCTGCGTTCACCCCGGGCGCGATGGTGGCAAAAATCGGTTCGGCATGGTCGAAGGCGTCCTGGTCGCCGCCGATCATCAGACAGTAACCCCGCTCGCGGCCCCACACGCCGCCGCTGGTGCCGCAGTCGAGTAACCGAATACCGTTGTCGGCCAACGTCTTCGCATGCTTCATGTCGTCGCGGTAGTACGAGTTGCCGCCGTCGATCACGATGTCGCCGGCCTCGAGGATACCGGCCAGTTCGTCGATCACCCCCGTGGTGATGGTTCCGGCGGGCACCATCACCCACACCAGCCGCGGGGCGGCCAGTTTATCCCGCAACTCGCGCAACGAGGAGACACCGGTGACGTTCTCCTCGCCGGCCATGGCCTTGACCGCATCGGAGCTGTGGTCGTACACCACGCACTGGTGTCCGCCCGTCACGACGCGACGGACGATGTTGGCGCCCATCCGGCCGAGGCCGACCATGCCCAGCTGCATCTCGTCTCCTTCGTGCCGGGTCACCGGCAGTTCCACGAATCACCAACAGATCTGAGGTGCCGACTACACCGTCAGCATGTATTTCCCGGGGCCGCCCTCGTCAACCCTAGACATCATCGGCCCGGCGAGATAGCCGTACAGCGGCCTGTCAGGATGTTCGGCATGGGCGATGCGCTGCGGATCGCGGTCTACATCCTGGGCGGCATCGCCGTAGCCGAAGCCGTCGGATTGGTAGTGCTGTGGCGACTGCTGCACCGTAGCCGCGCCGAGTTGGCCGAACTGCAGCACCGCGCCGACGTGCGCACCCGGTTGTGGTCCGGCGGCCGCGAAGCGGTCAAAACGGTGTGGAACACCGCCAACTTGGTGCGCAAAGAAGGTTTCGGAGCGGCGGTGCGCGGCTCCATCGAAGACTTGGCCGACTGGGCCGAGGTCGAGCGGCCCGACCTGGCCAAGGTCACCAAGGATGGGCGTGTGGTGATCTTGTTCTCCGACATCGAGGAATCCACCGCACTCAACGAGCGCATCGGCGACCGCGCCTGGGTCAAGCTGATCGGCGCGCACGACAAGCTGGTGCAGGAGCGGGTGCGAAAGCGCGAAGGTCACGTGGTCAAGAGCCAGGGCGACGGATACATGGTCGCGTTCGCCCGAGCCGATCAGGCGGTCCGGTGTGGAATCGACGTGCAGAACGCGATCTTCAAAGACGGACAACGCAAGCGCCACCAGGAGATTCGGGTCCGGATCGGCATCCACATGGGACGCTCGGTACGCCGCGGCGAGGATCTGTTCGGTCGCAACGTCGCGATGGCCGCCCGGGTTGCCGCGCAGGCCGAAGGCGGCGAGATCCTGGTGAGCGAACCGGTGCGCGACGCCGTTCGGGAGTGCGACGACATCACTTTCGACGACGGTCGGGAGGTGGAGCTGAAAGGCTTCTCCGGCAGTTACCGGTTGTTCGCGGTGGGGGTCGGATCCGATTCGGACTGATCGCGGTCCGCAGCGGACTCGGCCAGCCGCTGATGCAGACGGGCCCGGACCTCGTCCGGCGTGTACGCACGGCGTTTGCGTTGATCGCGCACCACCACAGCGCCACCGGCAACGACGCCCGCGGCACCGGCCAACCCGATCCACTTCCAGATGTTGCGCATCAGCACAGGCTATAACGGCCTGATCCTGCCTAAAGTGCTCTGGTGGACTCGAGCACCCTCACCCTGGAGCAAGCGCTGACCGAAACCCGCACCGGTGACCTGTGGTTGTTCCGGGGCGGCTCAGGACCGGACCGCGCCATCCAGACCTTGACCAATGCCCCGGTGAATCACGTCGGCATGACCGTGGCCATCGACGATCTACCACCGCTGATCTGGCACGCCGAACTGGGCGACAAGTTGGTGGACGTGTGGACCGGCACCAACCATCGTGGTGTCCAACTCAACGACGCGCGCGAGGTGTTCCAGCGGTGGACGCAGAACTACCACCAGCGCTGCTGGTTACGTCAACTGACGCCGTATGCCAGCCGCGAGCAGGAGAACGCGCTGCTGCAGGTGATCGCCCGGATGAACGGCACGGCCTTCCCGACGACCGCTCGGCTGACCGGCCGCTGGTTACGCGGGCGGTTACCGACCATCAACGACTGGTTCCGCGGAATCCCGTTGGTGGACAAGAAGGTTCGCGCACACAGCGAGCGGAGAAAAGCGGCGCAGCGCAACATGGGCATGGCCACGGCGTACTGCGCGGAGACGGTCGCTATCACCTACGAGGAGATGGGCCTGCTTCTCACCGACAAGGACACGAACTGGTTCGACCCCGGCAAGTTCTGGAGTGGCGACACGCTGCCGTTGGCGCCCGGCTACCGACTCGGCAAAGAGATCGCGGTCAGTTGAACTGAATTCCCGCATTCGGAATTCGACATTCCGACAATGCGACCAGGAATACGCAAGGAGCTTCGCGGGTATATTCCACAAAGTCTGATAAGCAGGTTGGGGAATTTGACGCCAACCACACCCTGGGCACATTGTGATTCAACCCACAAATGCGCCGCAGGGTGTGGCTGCGGTGATGGTTTGCTGCGACAGGAAACGTTGGTCAGGCGACTGGCGCGTCGGGTTCGCCGGCGGGACCCGGGGTAGGCTCGCCGGCCTCAGCAGCGGGTGGAGCCATCTCCGGCGCCGCCGCGTCCACCAGCACAGGCGGACCGTCCGGCACCGGCAATTCCCCTTCAGGCAGGTCGCCTGCGGGCAAGAACATGTGGTGGGTGAAGCCGGCCTGGTAGGCACCGGCGCCACCGATACGCACGCCACCACCTTCTCCGCTGGACACGGCCGTGCCGTCGGGCAGCGTCACCGCAGTGTGCCCGCCATTCCAGCCGATCACCAACGCGTTGGGAGCGGTACCGGGCTGAAAGCCTCGAGCCGCCAATGCGGCCGCTTCGTTTCCGGTATTGAACCTGTTGCCGAATACGGGTTGGTCGCTGGCAGCATTTGCGACCCACGAAGCCAATCCTGAACAGTCGGTCCCGGCCGGCGAATCTCCACCCGGAATGTACGGCGTCCCGGACACCTGATTAACGAGTGCTAAAAGCGTGGCTAGTGCAATCATGAATCGGCACGCTACCGACGGGTTCTATAGGTAATCAAAATTTGTGGTGCCGGTCACGCCGTTTCCAATAGCGGATTGACCTGCGCTTACAGCAGCGATGTCACGTATCAATCAATAAAGTGAAACAGATGTGATCAGTGTGATTATTGTAATTGGTCAGCAAATTACGCTACGCAAACGTGTGAACGTTTGACGTGCTAGGACAGCTATCCTCGGTTGAGCGGAGCAATGCTGCAACGTGGACGCCGAGAGATGACTTGGACTCGAAAATCAATGGTCGCGGCCGGTGCAGAGCCGCTCAATGAACACCGAATCGTGTCTCCACTGCGTGGCGTGGGTCATATCGATGTCTACACGAGGGATACGTCACTTTCGCCGTCCCAGCGACCATGCGGCGCCTACTCCGGGATCACCCAGTCCGACCACCGGTTGGCCGGGTTGACCCGATACGCACCGGGGAAGACCCGGGCCATCAGCGCCGGCATGGCCTCGGTTCCGGGCAAGGTTCCCACCCGTTTCCACGTTTCGGGGTCCTGGCAGGACAGCTCGAAGGTGAGTTGTACTGGAATGGACCCCGGCATCGCCTCCGCGCAGGCCTGCGTCGCCGTCACCGTCCGTTCCGCTGCCGCGGTGGGCGCGAGAGTCAGGACTGCGCCCGCGATAACCAGGACTGCCAACAATCTGATCATCTGCGTCTCCCGTCGTCCTTGCCGGTGCTTACACCGGAGTCCAGTGGTTGCTCGGCATCGGGGCCGGGGCCGGGCGATGCCACCCGTCAGGCCGGCAACCGAGCTCGCCGGCGCGGCGCGGGTCAAGAGCCCCTTCGACCGCTGTGCCATCCGCATCTCTCAAGAATTTCCTCGACCGCGTGTGAAGGCAAGTGCTGATGTCAAGCGCAGGCGGCACCAGCCCGTTGCTGGCTAAACTGCGATGGACTCAAGACTCGAGGGGACAGATCATGGTGCCGAAAGCCTTCGCGTTGCTGGTCGTGGCCGTGGGGTTGGCCGCACCGGCCTTCGCCGACACCAAAGACGACGCGTTCCTAGCCAACCTCAACACCTCCGGCATGAGTTTCGGTCCGCCGGACAGAGCGATCGCGGTCGCGAAGACCATCGTCTGCGGGTCCCTGCACGACAATCCCGGCAATACCAATGCGGAGCTGATCGCCAAGGTCATCGATGCGACCAACTGGCCGTCGTTAACCGCCGCCTACTTCACCGGCGCCGCCATCCAGGCGTACTGCCCCCAATACGGCGGTGCCCTGACTCCGCCGAGCGTTCCCAGCAAGGTTCCCACCTCGCCCCCCAGCACCGCCCCGGCGGGACCGACGACACCGAGCGTCCAGTCAGCGTGACGGCGGGTCGGCGCGTGCCCTCCTCGCGGCGCCGGTGAGTTCGACGCGATAGGTCACCGCGGCAGCCGCCCGACGGCGCGCACCTCCTCTGGCACCTCGTCGAGGGTGTATGTCTCTCTCAGGCCACTTGAGGAAGTCCGCGCTGGCAGCCCTCAGCGCACGCCACCGAGGAACTCGACGAGCAAGTTCTCTACCGCGGCGCCACACATCACCTGCCTACTAAGCGGTCCTGTTCGATTGCAGGTGGATTTCCAAACCGAAACTCGATCGCCACCGCTCCCGGTCACGCCAGCCCAACCCACCCAATCTGGCCTGCGACCAGGACGGCGACCACCACCAACAGGACCACGTCGACCGGGCGGATGCGCACGTTGTCGGCCGGGCTCATCCTCATCTCGCGGGCAATCAGGAATAGCGGGAACGTAACGCTGATCGCGGTAACGAACCCGCCGAAGACATAGAGCCACACGAACTTCACGCCGTGCTTTCGAGCCTCGACCACCATCAGGACCACAGCGGCAAGCGCCAACACGACAAGATCACCGGTGTACGACCGGCTTGCCGGAGTGACTTTCAGGTCGTTCATGAAGTCGTGCATGAACCCCCCGAAGGTGTAACTGAGATTGGGCACCCAGGTCGCAAAGAGTCCGACGAAGGCGATGCATCCGTAGACCGCGCACCGCACAGTCCGGGAAGTGAAGCCGCGGGACGGGGCCTCGGCGTTGTCAGTTGGAGTCATTCACCAACGCTAAAAGGCCACGACCTGTTTTCACAGCAGAATCCCGGCCCGACGGCTATCCGTGTCGGAACTCCACCACGTCCCCATCGGCCATCACGTAGTCCTTGCCCTCCATCCGGACCTTGCCGGCGGCTTTGGCCGCTGCCATCGAACCGGCGGCGACGAGGTCGTCGAACGACACGACCTCGGCCTTGATGAATTTCTTCTCGAAGTCGGTGTGGATCACGCCGGCCGCCTTCGGCGCGGTGTCACCCTGGTGGATCACCCACGCGCGCGCTTCCTTGGGCCCGGCGGTCAGATAGGTCTGCAGGTTCAATGTGTGAAATCCGGCCCGCGCCAACGCATCCAGACCCCGCTCGGTCTGCCCGATCGACTCCAGCAGCTCAGCGGCGGATTCGTCGTCGAGTTCGATGAGTTCGGATTCGATTGCAGCGTCGAGGAATACGGCATCGGCCGGCGCGACGAGCGCACGCAACGCGGCGATCCGCTCGGGATCGGTCAGCACCGCCTCATCGGCGTTGAACACGTACAGGAACGGCTTGGTGGTCAGCAGGTTCAACTCCCGCAGCAGCGTGGCATCCATCCCGGCACCGAACAGCGTCTTGCCGCCGTCGAGGATCTGCTGGGCGGCCACCGCTGCGTCGTACAGCGGCTTGCGCTCTTTGTTGGTGCGGGCTTCCTTCTCCAGCCTGGGCAGCGCACGCTCGAGTGTCTGCATGTCGGCCAGGATCAACTCGGTCTCGACGATCTCGATGTCGGATCCCGGGTCGACCTTGCCTGAGACATGCGTCACATCGTCGTCGGCGAACACCCGCACCACCTGGCAAATGGCATCGCACTCGCGGATGTGGGCCAGGAACTTGTTGCCCAGGCCGGCTCCCTCCGACGCCCCCTGGACCAGACCGGCGATGTCGACGAAGGTCACCGGCGCCGGCACGGTCCGCTCGGATTTGAACAGTTCGGCCAGTTTGTCCAGCCGCGGATCGGGCAGCGACACCACACCCTCGTTCGGTTCGATCGTCGCGAACGGGTAGTTGGCCGCCACCACGTTGTTGCGCGTCAACGCGTTGAAAAGGGTCGACTTGCCGACGTTGGGCAAACCCACGATTCCGAGGCTCAGGCTCACGGGAAGGCAAGTCTACGGGGGACGCTATCGGCGAGTGCCTGGCGATATACGGGCTCTCGCCCGAATTGCCGGTACGGTCAACGTGTGTCAGCGCAGCGGGACAGGTCGACGGTGCAGCCCAGCCACCGCTCAATCGTCCCTACCATCCCGGGTGTGCCCTGGTGGGCGGCGGTCCTCATCGCGGTCGGAACCACCGCGGTGGGGTATCTGATCGACTCCGGACATAAGGAGCTGACCCATGTCTTCGCCGGGTGTTACATCGCCGGATGTGTGGCGGCGGTCCTGGCGGTACGGCACGCCGCGGTGTTCACCGCGGTCATCCAGCCGCCGCTCATCCTGTTCTGCAGCGTGCCCGGGGCCTATTGGCTGTTCCATGGCGGCAAGGTCGACAAGTTCAAAGACCTGCTGATCAATTGCGGATATCCGCTCATCGAGCGTTTCCCACTGATGTTGGGCACCGCGGGCGGGGTGTTGCTGATCGGCATGATCCGCTGGTACTTCGGCAAGAACGCCGCAGCTGTTCCCGATGCCGCCAATGACGATGAGACCGCGCCCGAGCGGCCCTCGCTGTTCAGCGGCATCGCCGCCAGAGTGAGCTCGCTGTTGGCCGGTCTCTCGGGTGACGACGTCGATGCAACTGAGGCCCCCCAGCCGGCCCATGCGAGGTCTCGGACCGCGAAGACCAGCCGGACCGCGCGAACCAGCCGTTCGGCGCAGCGCCCGGCCCGGACCCGCTCCCGGCATGCTCGGCCGGACGATCCGTACGAGACCGACGAGGAGCGCCCCCGCCGCAGCGCCCGTCGCAGTTCGGTGGCCGACAAACCCGACTTCGACCCCGCCGACCCGCCCCGCCGCCCCCGTCGTCGCCGACCGGACGAGGGTGACACCGATCGGGGCGCCCCGCCGCCGCGGGACGTGCGTCGAGAACCGCGCCCGCGTCGCGGCTCCTACGAACGGTCCTACGAACGGCCGGAGCCCCGTAGCAGCCGCTTCGATCCGTACGACAGTTACGACCGTCCCGAGTCACCTGCCCGTGGTGAACGCCGCAGCCGACACGAGCGGCGCAGCGGTGGCTACGAACCATATCCGCCGTACGAACCGTCCTACGAGCCCCGCAGCCGTCGCGCCGCACCCGCGGGATCGAACGGGTCCAACCCGACGCATCATCCGATCTCCCAGGTGCGGTACCGCGGTCAAGCCGGTCAAGCCGCGCGAGGTGAATCCCAGGACGAGGCGCGTCCGGAGCGTCGCAATGGCTCCCGGGCACCGCGCAGGCGCACCCCTGATCCCTGGGACTACGAGGCTTAAGACTTGGACCGCGCCGGGCGGATCTCCCGGGGCAACGCGAACACCAGCGTCTCGTTGGCCGTGGTCACCGGTTGCACCATGTCGTAGCCATGCTCGGCGAGCCGCTCGAGCACACCCCGCACCAGCACCTCGGGGACCGATGCACCGGAGGTCACCCCGACGGTGTGGACACCGTCCAGCCACGCCGGGTCGATGTCGTCGGCCCAGTCCACCAGGTACGCGGCCCGGGAGCCGGCACCCAGCGCCACTTCGACCAGCCGTACCGAGTTCGACGAGTTGCGGGAGCCGACGACGATCACCAGCTCGCATTCCGGCGCCATCGCCTTGACCGCGACCTGACGGTTCTGGGTGGCATAGCAGATGTCGTCGCTGGGCGGATCTTGCAGTTTCGGGAAACGCTCGCGCAACCGCTCGACGATCTCCATGGTCTCGTCGACCGAGAGCGTGGTCTGCGACAGCCAGATCACCTTGTCCTCGTCCCGGACGGTGACGTGGTCGACGGCTTCGACACCGTCAACCAGCTGCACGTGATCTGGGGCTTCGCCGGCGGTGCCGATGACTTCCTCATGGCCCTCGTGGCCGATCAGCAGGATGTCGTAGTCGGCGCGGGCGAACCGTCTGGCCTCGTTGTGCACCTTGGTGACCAGCGGGCAGGTCGCGTCGATGGTCTGCAGGTTGCGCGCGGCGGCGGCCGCATGCACCGTCGGGGCGACGCCGTGCGCGGAGAACACGACGATGGCCCCCTCGGGCACCTGGTCGGTTTCCTGCACAAACACCGCACCGGCGCTGGCCAGCGTGTCCACCACGTGCCGGTTGTGCACGATCTCGTGCCGCACGTAGACCGGGGCGCCGTGCTTCTCCAGCGCACGCTCGACGGTCTCCACGGCGCGATCCACCCCGGCGCAGTAACCACGCGGCTCGGCCAGCAGCACCCGCTTACGGGTCGGGGAGTCGACCACCGAGCTCGAAGCACCGGGAATCCCCATGTCAACAGTGGGCACCATGTCCTTCAGGGTACGTTCCGCCGATACCCCGTCGCCATTTCGCGAGCAGGGCGCGCGCTCAGCTTGGACTTAGCCGCTGCTTGAGGCAGTCTTGGACTCATGACTACTGCACCGTATGGGTTTCGGCTGCTGGTCGGCGCGGCGACAGTCGCCGTCGAGGAGACAATCAAGCTCCCGCGAACGATCCTCATGTACCCGATGACGTTGGCGTCCCAGGCGGCTCATATCGTGATGCGCTTTCAACAGAACCTCGCTGAACTGGCCATCAAGGGCGATACCACGCTGGAGTCGCTGTTTCCGCCGAAGGACGAGCAACCCGAGTGGGCGACGTTCGACGAGGACCTCGAGGTGCTGGACGGCGGCGGTCAGGGCGGCTTCTCCGCCATCCCGGTCGACGGCGTGGACGGCGAGCGCCGCACCGAGGGCCGCTTTGCGCTGTACTCGGTGTCCGACACCGCCGAAGCCGCCGACTCCGCGAGGCCGCCGACCGACCAGCCCAGCACCCCTGCGGCCGGCGTACCGGTCCCGGCGGTGGCGACCGAACTCGACTACCCGCAGTTGACCCTGGCGCAGTTGCGGGCCCGGCTGCAATCTCTGGACGTTGCCGAACTCGAAGCCCTGCTGGCCTACGAGCAGGCCACCAAGGCCCGCGCGCCGTTCCAGACGCTGCTCGCCAACAGGATCACCCGCGCGTCCGCGAAGTGACACCAGCTCCGCAGCAGAAACCCACGGCGAACTCTGTCGACAACCCCTTCCCGGTCCGCGCGGTCGCCATCCGCGTCGCCGGCTGGATCGACCGGCTGGGCACCGTCTGGGTGGAGGGTCAGCTGGCCCAGATCAACCTGCGACCCAACACCAACACGGTCTTCATGGTGCTGCGTGATCCGGCGGCCGACATGTCGCTGACCGTCACCTGTTCGCGTGAGCTGGTACTCAACGCTCCGGTGAAACTTACCGAGGGCACCCAGGTGGTGGTGTGCGGCAAGCCCTCCTTCTACACCGTGCGGGGCACATTCTCGTTGCGCCTCAACGAGATTCGCGCTGTCGGTGTCGGAGAACTGCTGGCCCGTATCGACCGGCTGCGCCGGTTGCTGGATGCCGAAGGGCTGTTCGATCCGCGGCTCAAGCGCCCGATTCCGTTCCTGCCCACCATGATCGGCCTGATCACCAGCAGAGGCAGCCACGCCGAGCGGGATGTCACCACGGTGGCCACCACCCGCTGGCCGGCGGTGCGCTTCACCATCCGGCACGCCGCGACCCAAGGCGTCAACGCCGTCGCACAGATTGTCGCTGCGCTGGCAGAACTCGACCGGCACCCTGATGTCGACGTGATTGTGATCGCCCGCGGCGGTGGCAGCGTCGAGGATCTGTTGCCGTTCTCCGACGAGACCCTGTGCCGAGCAATCTCGGCCTGCCGCACTCCGGTGATCAGCGCCGTCGGACACGAACCGGACAATCCGCTCTGCGACCTGGTCGCCGACGTGCGGGCGGCCACCCCCACCGACGCCGCCAAGATGGTGGTGCCCGACACCGCCGCCGAGCAACGCCGGATCGACGAGCTGCGCAAGCGCACTGCTCAGGCACTGCGCAACTGGGTGTCACGCGAGCAGCGGGCACTCGCACAGTTGCGCAGCCGTCCGGTGCTGGCCGACCCGCTGCGCATGGTGATCACGCGCGAGGAGGAAGTGCAACGAGCCCGCTCGGCGCTGCGGCGTGACATCAAGCGGTTGCTCGCCGGGGAGACCGAGCGCGTAGGCCACCTCTCTGCCCGGTTGTCGACACTGGGCCCGGCGGCAACCCTGGCCCGCGGCTACGCCGTGGTCCAGGTCGTGACCCCCTCCGGCGCCGAGGTGCTGCGACGCACCGACGACGCACCGGCCGGCACCGGGCTGCGGGTGCGGGTCGCCGACGGAGCCATCGCAGCGGTGAGCGAGGGACGCACTGATGGATCCTGATCCCCGGCACGAGACGACTACACCTATTAGTCAGCTCGGCTATGAAGATTGCCGCGACGAGTTGATCGACGTTGTGCGACTGCTGGAGCAGGGCGGCCTGGACCTCGATGCGTCGCTGAAACTCTGGGAAAGAGGCGAGCAACTCGCGAAAAGGTGTGAGGAGCACTTAGCTGGTGCCCGCCAACGGGTGACCGATGCACTCGCCGCGGGCGACCCTGAATAGGGCCGGCTGCGGTCAAACTCGGACACCTGTTCTATTCCAAACTGGAACACGTTTCAGTTATGCTCCCCGGTATGGGTGATGCAGCACTGACAACCGAACTCGGCAGCGTCCTTGTCACCGGCGGATCCGGCTTCGTCGGCGCCAACCTGGTCCGGACCCTGCTGGAGCGCGGACATCAGGTCCGCTCCTTCGACCGCGCCCCCTCGCCCCTGCCCCAGCATCCGAAGTTGGAGGTGCTGCAGGGTGACATCACCGATGCCGCCGTCTGCGCCGCGGCGGTGGACGGCATCGACACGATCATCCACACGGCCGCGATCATCGACCTGATGGGTGGCGCGTCGGCGACCAAGGAATACCGGCAGCGCAGCTTCTCGGTCAATGTCGGTGGCACCGAGAACCTCGTCACGGCCGGCCGCAAAGCGGGTGTGCAGCGGTTCGTCTACACCGCCTCCAACAGCGTGGTGATGGGTGGGCAGGACATCACCAACGGCGACGAGACGATGCCCTACACCGACCGGTTCAACGACCTCTACACCGAAACCAAGGTCGCCGCTGAGAAATACGTGCTCGGCCAGAACGGTGTCGACGGCATGCTCACCTGCTCGGTGCGACCCAGCGGCATCTGGGGCACCGGTGACCAGACGATGTTCCGCAAGCTGTTCGAGAGCGTGATCAAGGGCCACACCAAAGTGCTCGTCGGACCCAAGTCGGCAAAGTTGGACAACTCCTACGTGCACAACCTGATTCACGGCTTCATCCTGGCCGGCGAACACCTGGTGGACGGCGGCACCGCGCCGGGGCAGGCTTACTTCATCAACGACGGCGAACCGATCAACATGTTCGAATTCGCCCGTCCGGTGGTCGAGGCATGCGGCGAAAAGTGGCCCAAGGTAAGGGTTCCCGCCCCCCCGGTACGCCTCGCGATGACGGCATGGCAGCGGCTGCACTTCCAATTCGGCGCTCCCGCACCGCTACTCGAGCCGCTGGCCATCGAGCGCATTGCCATCAACAATTACTTCTCGATCGCTAAGGCCCGCCGCGACCTGGGCTATGAGCCGCTGTTCACCACCGAGCAGGCCCTCAAGGAATGCCTGCCCTATTACGTCGACCTCTTCCACAAGATGAAGAGCGAAATGAAGGCCGGCAAGAAAGCCGGCGCGGCTACCGGAAGCTGACCATCTGGGCGCCCCAGGCTTCCCTGATGCGCGCATCCACGTCGTCGACGATGGTGTCGCGCTTGTCGATCACCAGACACGGGCGATTCGGCTCGGAATAGCGCGGCCAGGCCGGCTCACCGGCCGGGCCATCGGGCTCACCGTGCGCCGCGAAATTCAGCCACCGCGTCCGCATCCGGTGGGAGACGGCGGTGGCGGTCTTGGCACCCCCCAGCTTCAGCGACATGTCCTGCGGCGCGCCGAGAGTGCCCCACACATAAGGCAATTCGGTGGCATGAGCGGCTCGTACCGTCAACAGCTTGAACACCGGTGTCGCATAGTCGAACCGGTACAGGTACACCGGCGCTACCCTGCTGTGGCCGTCGGCCAGCCACACCGACGGCATCCGGAAGCCGATGTCGGTGGCCATCCCGACGCTGCGCGACTTCTGCCGGCGCGAGTAGGCCGACCCGAACTCCTCGAACGTGGGCAGTTGCAGGTCGGGCTGCTCGACGGCGATCTGACTGAACATCGTGGTGATCGCATGCGGCGTGATCGGCATCAGCGGTGAGCGCAGCAACCGGAACAACGCCGCCTCGTGCTTATTGGTCCCGATGATCAACGGAATCGGCAACAGGCGGCCCTCCTGCGCCAGTTTGACCGGCTGATCCTCCAACAGGTCACCGTCGACGATGGGGACGAACGCCAGCGTGCCCGGATTGCTGACGGGGATCTCGTTGAACACTTCACTGGTCGCCGCGATCAGCGCCTCGGTGGACGCGGAGGCCACCTTGTGCCCCTCGGACTCGGCGATACCCAGTTTGTTGAGCACAGCCACCGAAACCCGGCGGCCCCTGTCCTGGTCGTACACCGATGTGGCGGGCGAACTCTGCGCAATAGCCCGAACGAACAACCCCGCGGCGGCAGCGACGCCCAACAGCGTCGTCACGATTCCGGCACCGGCGGACTCGCCGAACAGGGTCACGTTGTCGGGGTCGCCGCCGAACGCCGCAATGTTGTCGCGTACCCAGGCCAACGCGGCCAGCACGTCGCGCAGCCCGATGTTGGAGTCGAACTGCCGCTGCGCACTGCTGAACGACGACAGGTCCATGAATCCCAGCGCCCCGACCCGGTAGTTGACCGTGACCACCACGACGTCACCGTCGGCGGCCAGGACATGACCGTCGTACAACGGCTGGCTGCCCGAACCCAGCACGTAGGCGCCACCGTGCAGCCACACCAGCACCGGTTTCCCGGCGCCCGGGTCGGTGCCGGCCGGCGCCCAGATGTTCAGCCGCAGACAGTCCTCGCCCTGTGGTGCACCCAGGTCCAGCTTCATGTTGGGCAGCGTCGACTGCGGACAGGCTGGCCCGTAGGCGGTGGCGTCGGCGACCTCGGTCCACGGCTCGGGCGGCGCCGGCGCCCGGAACCGCAGATCATCGATGGGCGCCTTGGCGAACCGGATGCCTTTCCACGCGGTGACGCGGCCCGGCGGGCCGGCCAAGTCGGCGCCACGCACCGGACCGTAGCTGGTCTCGACCACAGTCATGCTGTTCCTTCCCAACCGTTAAGGTTACGGAGCGCGCTCAACATACCCGCGGAGGGCGGTCTCGGTCAGGGCATGAACACCGAATTCACGCTTACCCAGAAGCGCGCGCTTGCTATCGTCACGATCCTCGCGGTGTTGTTCGGTTTGTACTTTCTGCGCAGCTATTTCGTCCTCGTGGTGGTGGCCGCCGTCGGGGCTTACCTGTTCGCCCCGCTCTTCGAGTGGTTCAACAAGCGCCTCAACACCGGGCTGTCCGCCACCTGTACCCTGCTGTCCGCGCTGGCGATTGTGATCGTGCCGCTGAGTCTGCTGGTGAGCCTGGCCGTTGTGCAGATCGCCCGGATGGTCGACTCGGTTGCCGAGTGGGTCAAATCGACCGACCTGAGCACGCTGGGCGACAAGACGTTGCACCTGGTCAACGAGTTGCTCGGCCGGGTGCCGTTCGTGCACGTCACGCTCACGGCGGAGAACCTGCGCAAGTCGATGGTCTCGGTCGCACAGAACGCGGGCCACTGGCTACTGAACGTGCTGCAGAACACGGCAGGCAGTCTGGCCGGCACCATCACGTCGGCGATCATTTTTCTGTACGTGTTCGTCGCGCTGCTGGTGCACCGGGAGAAGATCCGGAACCTGATCGCCCAGCTCAACCCGCTCGGCGAAGAAGTCACCGACCTGTATCTGCAGAAGATGGGGTCGATGGTGCGCGGCACCGTCAACGGGCAGTTCGTGATCGCCCTCTGCCAGGGTGTCGCCGGCGCCGCGTCGATCTACCTGGCCGGATTCCACCAGGGCTTCTTCATCTTCGCGATCTTGCTGACGGCGTTGTCGATCATTCCGCTCGGCGGCGGGATCGTGACCATACCGTTCGGCATCGGGATGTGCTTCTTCGGACACATCGGCGGCGGGCTGTTCGTGGTCCTGTTCCACCTGATCGTGGTCACCAACATCGACAACTTCCTGCGGCCGGTGCTGGTGCCGCGTGATGCCCGGCTGAACTCGGCGCTGATGCTGCTCTCGGTGTTCGCCGGGATCAGGATGTTCGGTCCGTGGGGCATCATCATCGGCCCGGTTCTGATGATCGTCATCGTCACCACCATCGATGTCTACCTTGCGGTCTACAAGGGTGTCGAACTCAAACCGGTGCACGATAAACCGGTGCAGCGCAAGTGGTTTGGGCGCCAGAAGAATACACACCAGAGGGACGGGGCTTGATGGCGCGCGAACCCATCCCGACGTGGAACTTCTCCTTGGTGCTGGTTCGGCTGGGCCGACGGTTCCTGTTGGTGCATGAACGCAAACACGGCCAACTCTGGTATTTGCCAGCCGGACGGGTCGAGCCGGGCGAGACCTTTGCCATCGCGGCGCGCCGCGAGACGCGGGAGGAGGCCGGCATCGACATCGTGCTGGACGGGGTGCTGCGGATTCAGCACACGCCCCTGCCGGGCAACGCCCGGATGCGTGTCATTTTCGTGGCCCACCCAGCTGATGACACTCCGCCGAAGTCGGTGCCCGATGACGAGTCCCTGGGCGCGGCGTGGTTCACCGTTGAGGAGATGGCCCGCCTGCCGCTGCGCGGGGCCGAAGTCGCCAACCTCGCCCGCGAGGTGCTCGAGGGGGCGTTCATCCATCCGATGTCGCTGTTCGGGTAAGCCCACATCAGCGTGACCGGGGCGCCGCAGCGTCCTTGAGTTGCACCACTCGGCCGCCGACTCCCCGGACATCGGCCACCCAACAACGGGCGCCAAAAAGCTGTCGTGAGCCGCAATTCAATTCGGGGTGCTCAACACCCGCGGCATGAGTTCAGCAGGCTAAGTGAGCCGCTCGGTGAGGAACTCGACCACCCGCTTGCGCGCCTCGAAGGCGGGTTGACCGTCGATCTCACGGACCTGGTCGGTGAGCACCGAGTGCGCCATCCGGCTGAACCCGTGCTCGTTGCCGGGGCCGGAATCGATTTCGATCACCTCGAAGGCGTCACCCAGACGTGCCTTGAGCGTCTTGAACCGCTCACCCGGTGCCATCGCGTCCGCGCTGAACCGCAGTCCCATTGCGCACAAGCCATCGTTGGCGCAGCGATCGGCGACGACACTAAGTTCGGACTCGCTGAGCCCGGGGTCGCGGCGATGCTTGCCGGTCAGCGGAAACGGCACCGACGGCTGGCTGAGCACCGGGGCCAACACACTGTCATCGACGGCGGCGGCCAGCGCGAACCCACCGGTGAAGCACTGCCCGATCACCCCGACTCCCTTGCCGGGCGTCGCGGCGTTCAGATCGCGGGCCAGCGCCCGCAGGAACAGCGATACCGGCCGCTCCTTGTTGGTGGCCATCGCGGCGAATTCCTTTGCCACACAACCCCGGCTGATCTCGGCCAGGACATAGGGGATCGATATCTTTCGGCCGGGACGGCCGAAGAGCGACGGGATGGCGACGGTGAACCCGTTGTCCACCAGATGATTTCCCAACCCGAGCACGCCGGGATGGATGCCCGGCATCTCCGGGATCAGCACCACCCCGGGACCCGACCCCTTGCGGTACACGTCGTGGGTGTAGCCGGCGGCGGTGAACGGCGCCGCCGACCAGCCGGACAGATCTGCTTCGGGTGCGGTCATCCGGGGTGCCCTTCTATCGGGTAGCGGCCAGCGGCTGCTGCGCTTGCGTCGCGGCAGCCAGCGTACGGAACTCGTCGGGGCTGCCGGCGCCGGTGATCGCGATCTGCGTGGGGCCGGCCGGGCTGGCCAGGCGAGTGGTCCACACCGGCTCGACGGCACCGTCGCGGTCCGCGCCCTGGTAGACCACCCAGCTGGTCCCGGCGATGTTCTCGACGCCCCGCGGGTACATGCCCGAATGGATGGAACCGACCAGCTTGTCTTCGTCGGCGTTGCTCTGGGTCAGGCTCAGATACATCCCGGTCGGGCTGAGGTAGCCCACGGTCGACGTCGCCGCGTGCAGGTGCTCGTCGTGATCGGTGCGACCGCCGTCGATACCGCCCCGGCCGCCCGAATTGGGTCGCCAGCCGCCCGGCAGTTGCGGCAGGCGGATCGGGAAGCCCAGCGTGGCCGCGTCGGCCCGCAACGCGGTGGCCGCGTCATAGGACGGGACCGTGCCCCGGTTGGGGCCGCCGGGGGAGATCGAACACATCCCCACCATGCCCGCCAGCAAAATGCAGCCCACCACCAGCGGGGCCAGCGACCAGAACATGTCACGACCGTCCTGCAGCAACCGCGGCTTGGCCGGCTTGGGGGTCGGTTGCGGCTCAGTGGTCACTCCCCGAGTATCCCAGCTCCAGCCCGGCGTTCCGCTTCTGGGACAATCGCGCCATGACTGCACAGGGATCCGGCGCGCCGCACAGCGCCGTTGCAAGCCCGTCGGCCGCCCGACCGCCCCGTGGTGAAGCTCCCGACCGCAACTTGGCCATGGAGCTGGTCCGGGTCACCGAGGCGGGCGCGATGGCCGCAGGCCGGTGGGTGGGGCGCGGCGACAAGGAGGGTGGCGACGGCGCCGCGGTCGACGCCATCCGCGAGCTGGTGAATTCGGTGTCGATGCGCGGCGTCGTGGTGATCGGCGAGGGCGAGAAAGACGAAGCGCCGATGCTCTACAACGGCGAAGAAGTCGGCAACGGCGACGGACCGGAGTGCGACTTCGCCGTCGACCCGATCGACGGCACCACCCTGATGAGCAAAGGCATGCCCAACGCCATTTCGGTGCTGGCGGTGGCCGACCGCTACGCCATGTTCGACCCGTCGGCGGTGTTCTACATGAACAAGATCGCCGTGGGGCCCGAGGCCGCACACGTGCTGGACATCACCGCACCGATCGGTGAGAACGTCCGCGCAGTCGCGAAGGTCAAGGGACTGCTGGCGGCCGACATGACCGTGTGCATCCTGGACCGCCCCCGGCACGCACAGTTGATCGCCGATGTCCGCGACACCGGCGCCCGCATCCGGCTGATCACCGACGGCGACGTCGCCGGCGCGATCTCGGCGTGCCGGCCCGGCTCCGGCACCGACATGCTGGCCGGCATCGGCGGCACGCCCGAAGGGATCATCACCGCCGCCGCGATCCGCTGCATGGGCGGGGCGATCCAGGCACAGCTGGCGCCCAGGGACGACGCCGAACGTCGCAAGGCGCTGGACGCCGGCCACGACGTGGAGCGGGTGCTGACCACCGAGGACCTGGTGTCCGGCGAGAACGTCTTCTTCTGCGCCACCGGAGTCACCGACGGCGACCTGCTCAAGGGCGTGCGGTATCAGCCGGGCGGCTGCACCACCCAGTCGATCGTGATGCGGTCCAAGTCCGGCACCGTGCGCATGATCGAGGCCTACCACCGGTTGTCCAAGCTCAACGAATATTCCGCAATCGACTTCACCGGCGACACCAACGCCGCCTATCCCCTGCCGTAACCACTCTCAGTGAGGATCTGACTTATGGCCGACTCCGCCAGCAACGACGGCGACTACCGCATCGAGCACGACACCATGGGTGAAGTCCGGGTGCCGGCAAAGGCGTTGTGGCGCGCCCAGACTCAGCGGGCGGTAGAAAACTTCCCGATCTCCGGGCGCGGGCTCGAGCGCGCCCAGATCCGCGCGCTCGGGTTGCTCAAGGGAGCGTGCGCCCAGGTGAACAAGGACCTGGACTTGCTGGCACCGGAGAAGGCCGACGCGATCATCGCCGCCGCCAACGAGATCGCCGACGGCCAGCACGACGATCAGTTCCCGATCGACGTCTTCCAGACCGGTTCGGGCACCAGCTCGAACATGAACACCAACGAAGTGATCGCCAGCATCGCAGCCGGCAACGGCGTGACGGTGCATCCCAACGACGACGTCAACATGTCACAGTCGTCCAACGACACTTTCCCGACCGCCACCCACATCGCGGCCACCGAAGCCGCGGTGAGTCATCTCATCCCGGCGCTGCAGGTGCTGCAGGATGCGTTGGCGGCCAAGGCTTTGGAGTGGCAGACAGTGGTCAAGTCGGGTCGGACGCACCTGATGGACGCCGTTCCGGTGACGCTGGGCCAGGAGTTCAGCGGATACGCCCGCCAGATCGAGGCCGGTATCGAAAGAGTGCGCGGGTGCCTCCCCCGGCTGGGCGAACTGGCCATCGGCGGCACCGCGGTCGGAACCGGGCTCAACGCCCCCGAAGGATTCGGCGTGAAGGTGGTCGCGGTGCTGGTGGAAAAGACCGGCATATCCGAGTTGCGCACGGCGTCAAACTCTTTCGAGGCGCAGGCAGCGCGCGACGGGTTGGTGGAGGCTTCCGGCGCGTTGCGCACCATCGCGGTGTCGTTGACCAAGATCGCCAACGACATCCGCTGGATGGGGTCCGGCCCGCTGACCGGGTTGGGCGAGATCCAGCTGCCCGACCTGCAGCCGGGTAGCTCGATCATGCCGGGCAAGGTGAATCCGGTGCTGCCGGAGGCGGTTACGCAGGTCGCGGCGCAGGTGATCGGCAACGACGCCGCCGTGGCGGTCGGCGGGTTGTCGGGCGCGTTCGAACTCAACGTCTATATCCCGATGATGGCCCGCAACATCCTGGAGTCGTTCAAGCTGTTGACCAACGTCTCCAGGTTGTTCGCCGAGCGCTGCATCACCGGACTGGTCGCCAACGAAGAACGGCTGCGCGAACTGGCCGAATCGTCGCCGTCGATCGTGACGCCGCTGAACTCGGCCATCGGCTACGAGGAGGCCGCCGCGGTGGCCAAGCAGGCGCTCAAAGAACGCAAGACCATCCGCCAGACTGTCATTGATCGCGGCCTGATCGGCGACAAGCTGTCCGAAGAGGAACTGGATCGCCGACTCGACGTGTTGGCGATGGCCAAAGTCGAACCGATCGACTGAACGAGCAGAGCTGCCGCGTCCCCCGGATAATCGGTGACGCTGGTCCGTGGTCGCCGCGGGGAAGGCGGATAACGAGAATGAGAGTGGTTGACCTATGACGGTGCCTCCCGGCGGCCCTTACGGCCAGGATCCTTACGCACCGAATCCTTATGGGCAGCAACCCTATTGGGGTGGACCGCCGCAGGGCCAGCCCCCGACACAGGGTGAGCCCTACGGTTACCCACCCCCTGCGCAGCACGGCACCGACGGTTGGGGCGCCCCGGGTTACCCACCGCAGCAGTATGCGCAGCCCGGCCAGCAGGTGCCGCCGGGCTGGGGTCCGGGCGGTTACCCGCCGGGGCCGCCGCCGCGTAACTCGAAGCTGCCATGGCTGATCGTCGCCGGCATCGCACTGGTGGGCGTCATCATCCTGGTGGTGATCTTCGTGGCATCGCTCAACAGCGGCAATGACCCCGCCTCGACCGCGTCGTCGACCAGCACCAGCACCGAGGCCCCCTCGGGCCCGGGCAGCGGCCAGCAGACCGCAACGGACTGCGCCTCCAACGTGTCCGGCGGCGCCAAGCCCACCGGTGACACGGTGAGTGCAGGCAAATTGTCGTTCCCCGCCAGCGCGGCACCAGGGTGGGCGCCGTTCATCGACGATCAGAATCCGAATCTGATCGACGCGGTGGGCCTGGGCCGCGAAGTGCCCGGCGGCAGCCAGTGGATGATGCAGGTCGAAGTGGCCGTGACGAACTTCGTGACCAGCATGGACGTCAGCGCGCAGGCCGGCAAGCTGTTGGACTGCCTGGCCAATGGTCCCGGCTACAACCAGGTTTCGCCGACGCTGGGACCCAAGACGACGTCGTCGACGACGGTCGACGGGGTGAAGGCGGCCCGCGTGCAGGCCGACATCTCGATCGCCGACACCACGCGCGGCGTCAAGGGCGACACGGTCACGGTCATCGCGGTCGACACCAAACCGGTCACCGTCTTCTTCGCCGCCGTCCCGATCGGTGACTCGGCGTCGCAAGCCGTTGTCGACAGTGTCATCGCGGCACTGAAGGTTTCGCGCAAGTAGCCGGGCGCTAGTCGATGCTGGTCGGCGCCGAGACACGGGTGGGTTCGGAGCGGCCCCGCAACACCGTGGAGTAGCACTCGGCCCAGCAGTTGCGCTCTGCGCCGGCGCGCTCGATCGCGGCACCCGAGCACAGGATTCGCCGTTCGGAGGTCTTGGCGAGGTCGGCCAGCCGGGCGGCTTCGTTGACGGCGTCGCCGATCACGGTGTATTCGTACCGGTTCTCCGCACCGATGTTGCCGGCGAACATCCGGCCCGCCGACACCCCGATGCCGAAGTCCACCAAGGGAAGTCGGCGCAGCTTGCGGGCCAGCGCGCGCGCCGTGGCCAGCGCGTCCGACGCCGGCTCGTCGGTGCGCAACGGAGCACCGAAGATCACCAGGGCCGCGTCACCTTCGAATTTGTTGATCAGTCCCCGATATTCGTCCACGGTGTCCACCACGATGCGGAAGAAATCGTTGAGTAACTCGGCAACCTCTTGCGGCGGCAGGTTTTCCGCGAGCCGGGTGGAGCCGACCAGGTCGATGTAGAGGACCGCCGCCTCCACCACGTCACCGGACAGGGAGGTACCTTCCTCCAGCGCCCGGCGGGCCACGTCGGCTCCCACGTGGCGGCCGAACAGGTCGCGGATCCGCTCGCGTTCCTCCAGGCCGGCGACCATCCGGTTGAAGCCGCTCTGCAGCCGCCCGATCTGGGAGCGCTCGTAGACCCCGACGTAGGTGGCCATGTGACCGTGCTCGATCTCGCCCATCGCGTCGGCAACCTCGCCGAGCGGATCCGAGATCGAGCGGGACGTCAGGATCATCGTCGGCAGTCCGAGGACCAGCGCTGCCATCGCCACCACCAGCACCGGCACGTCCAGGGCGGCCGATGAGTCGATGAGCCACCCCGCCGAGCGCAGGGCGACGACCGTTGCGATCACGCCGATGGGCAGCGCGCTGACCAGAAACCACAGCAGGACCATCCGGGCGAACACGCCCGGTACGGCCAGGCGCGGCTCGCAACCCCGGGTGGCGACACCCATGATCGGCCGCAGGGTGCGCTGCGCCAGCAGCAGGCCGGTGCCTGCGGCGGCGGCGGCGCCGATCACCACTCCGATCGCGATGGGCACGATCAGCGCTGCTCCGCCACTGAGGTTCAGCAGGATCAGGATCACGCCGCACGCCGTGTAGGCCGCGGCCATCAGCAGCGACTGGCGGCCCGCGATCTTCATCGCGGCCTCGCGCTGCTCGGGGGTGGGTTCGTGGCCCGGGGCATACCAGCGCAGCGTCGGGGCGATGATCGCGGCACCGCCGATCGCGACCCCGCAGGTTGCCAGCAACACCAGCAGCACCACCAGACCGGTATTCTTCTCGGCGAAGTCGGCGCTGGCGATGCCCGGCGTGTGACCGCGCAGCGGGATCAGGATCGCGGCGGCGTCGGCGACGGCCAGCAGATAGGCCAACGCCAGGTCGGTTGCGTACCGAAACGAGAGCCGCACCGCGGACTTCGGCGCCTGCTTACCCTCAACCACCGTTGTTCGGCCCGCCCGAGTTCTGCCCCGGAATATCGGTGATCGGCAGATTGGGCATCGGCTTGGGCGAGGGAGTGTTGGGCAGCGGCGGCACCTGGACTGCCGGGATATCGCGCAAGGTGTGCACCGGCGGCCCGTTCTCCCGGCTGCCGTAACTGCTGCCGGGGGCGCGGGGCCCGAGCATTTCGCTGACCGTCACCAAGTGGTAGCCATTGGCCTTGAGCACCGGGATGAACTGGTAGACGAGGTCGACGGTGCTCGAGTAGGTGTCGTGGAACAACACCACCGAGCCCGGTTTGATCTGGGCCATCAGCACCTGGCGGGTTGCCGCGGTGTTGGCGTCGTTGGCCCAGTCGAAGGGAATGACGTCCCAGAGGATCTCGGCCATGCCCAGTTGCGCGGCGGTCTGACGCACCTGCGCATTCGACAGGCCGCCTGCCGGCCGGTAGAGGGTGGGCCGACGGCCCGTCGCGGCGGCGATCGCGTCGTTGGCGCGGGTGAACTGGCTGGCGATCGCCTCGGGCGGGATGGACGTCATGTTGGGGTGTTCCCAGGTGTGGCTGCCGATCTCCATGCCCGCGTCGGCGATGCGTCTCGCGCCGCCAGGATTGGCTGCCACTTTGTTGCCGATCAGGAAGAACGTGGCCCGGGCGTCGTCGTTCCGCAGGATTTGCAACAGCCGGTCGGTGTAGGGGGACGGCCCGTCGTCGAAGGTCAGGGCGATGCACTTGACGATCGAGCAGTTCAGGCTGTCGGCGCGCGTGACGTGGCCGGTCAAACCACCGATCACCAGGATGACCACCGCGGCAACGACGCCGAAGACCATGCGCCCGTAGCGCCAGGCCTGGTTGTCGGGTCGTTTCGGCACGCAGGCAGTTTACCGAACCGCCGCCCGGCGACAGCGCCGTCAGTGCGGCCCGGCGATCTCCTCGAGCATCTCGGTGACCAGCGCCGCGATCGGCGAACGCTCGCTGCGCAGCAGCGTGATGTGGGCGAACAGCGGGTGACCTTTGAGCTTTTCGATCACCGCGGCGACCCCATCGTGGCGGCCGACCCGCAGGTTGTCGCGTTGAGCGATGTCGTGGGTGAGCACCACGCGGGACCCGGTGCCCAACCGGGACAACACGGTCAGCAGCACGTTGCGTTCCAACGACTGGGCTTCGTCGACGATCACGAACGAGTCGTGCAGCGACCGGCCCCGGATATGGGTCAGCGGCAACACCTCGAGCATGCCGCGGGACAGCACCTCCTCCAGCACCGCCGGGCTGGCCAGCCCTTCGAGGGTGTCGAAGACGGCCTGCGCCCAGGGCCCCATCTTGTCGCTCTCGCTGCCCGGCAGATAACCGAGTTCCTGGCCGCCCACGGCGTAGAGCGGACGGAACACGACCACTTTGCGCTGGGTGCGGCGCTCCAGCACGGCTTCCAGCCCGGCACACAGCGCCAGCGCCGATTTGCCGGTCCCGGCCTTGCCGCCCAGGGACACGATGCCCACCGACTCGTCGAGCAGCAGGTCCAGGGCCACCCGCTGCTCAGCGGAACGGCCACGCAGCCCGAACACCTCCCGGTCGCCGCGGACCAACTGAACCCGCTTGGCCGGGGTGACCCGGCCCAGCGCGTGCGAGGTACCGCCGAGCAACCGAATTCCAGTGTGACACGGCAGGTCCCGGGCCTCACCCAGGTCGATCTCACCGTCGGCGAACAACGCGTCGATGTCCTCGGTGGCCGTCTCGATCTCGCGCATCCCCGACCAACCGGAGACGACGACGTCCTGCGCGTGATACTCGTCGGCCGGCAGACCGACGGCGGCCGCCTTGACCCGAAGCGGAATGTCCTTGCTCACCAACGTGACTCGCTTGCCCTCGGCAGCGAGGTTGGCGGCGCAGCTCAAGATCCGGGAGTCGTTGCTGTCGGTCCGGAAACCGGCGGGCAACACCGCCGGGTCGGTGTGATTGAGCTCGACGTGTAGCGAACCGCCTTGTGCACCAACCGGAATCGGCTGATCGAGCCGGCCGTGCTCCAACCGCAGATCGTCGAATAACCGCAATGCCTGACGGGCGAACCAACCCAGCTCATGGTGATGGCGCTTGGCTTCCAGTTCGCTGATCACAACCAGCGGAACCACCACCTCGTGCTCGGCGAACCGGCTGCATGCCCACGGGTCGGAGAGCAGCACGGAGGTGTCGAGCACGTACGTCCGGGTTTCGGTCACGGGGCGCTCCTCGAGCGAATGACGCCCGGGCGGACCCACTCGAGCGTGTCGGCGGGGGCCGCGGCACCAGGACCGGGGCCGGTCCTGCCTTTCCAACGACCGGTGCAATGACCGGTGCAGGAACCGGGAGTGCCGCCCTGGCAGCAGAGCAGATCGCTGGCCATCGGAAGCGACGCTACTCCGGTGGCTGCACCGCCGCAGTGCAGGCGCGCCGAGACACCGGAAACCGGTTGATCAGTGCCGAATTGCTCGTCAGTCCGTGACGAATTGGTGCAGCGCCGGCTCGTCGGCCAGACCCCAGGCGCTGATGCGCTCGGAGATCACCTGCTGCAACTGCGCCTCGTCGTAGATGCCGGCGTCGGCCACGTTCTGCAGCTTGTCCCGGTAGGCGTCGATGTCGGCACCGGGCACCTGAAGCTCGGCCGCACACGTGGCGATCGCCGTGATCGTCTCGTCGTGGGTGTAACCCAACAGGTGGGTGACCAGGCTGGCCCAGAATTCCTCGTGCCGCGCTTCGTCTCGGGCGATCCGGTCGATCAGGCCGGCCAGGATGGGCTCCTCGATCCGGGCGGCCAGGTTGCGGCAGAACGTGGCGTAGGAACGTTCCACGAAGGCCATGTACACCAACGTCTCGACCTGCGAGTAGGTTTCGGCGCGGTAGCCCTTCGTCACGTACTGGACGCGGGCCTGCTCGTTGGCTGTCGGGTCCATCTCGCGCGTGACCACCAGGTACTGGCGCAAAGCGATTGCGTGGTGGTGTTCCTCGGCGGTCCAGCGACCCAACCACCGGCCCCAGTAGTCCTCGAGGATGAAGTGGTCGATGAGCTCGCGGTGATGGGCGGCCAGATTGTCCTTCGTGAGCAGCAGGATCTCGCAGGCGTCGATCAGCGGCCGGGGCAGCGTGGCCTGAGAGGGATCCCAGTCGCGCCCACCGAGGAACGCGAAGTTCTCACCGCGGTCGAACGGTACGTAGTCGTGGGCGAACCACAGGTCCTCTGTGCTGAGGTGGCGATCGTGGAGGGCTTCGACCACGGGTTCGAGTTCCAGCGTCAGCGCATTAGCGACAGGTTTCTGTGCCATGCGGTAACTGTAACTCGCATACACAGACGCTTTCAAATTTGACGCGCCGTGATCGCCACCACCCGCGACAGGCGCAGAGCACCCGTTTTCGGGGCTGTTCCGGCTCCCGGCTCAGCGGCCGACCAGGCTCCAGTCTTCGAGGCCGTCGTACAACGGGAACTCGCGGGCCAGCCGCGTCACCCGCTCCCGCAGCCCGGCCACCTGCCCCTCGGAGGCCGAGGTGCCGGCCGCCAGCGCCGCCGCAATGATGTCGGCGACTTCGGCGAACTCGGCGTCACCGAAGCCGCGGGTCGCCAACGCGGGGGTTCCGATCCGCAAGCCCGACGTCACCATCGGCGGTCGCGGGTCATTGGGGACGGCGTTGCGGTTGACGGTGATACCCACCTCGTGCAGCAGGTCCTCGGCGGCCTGGCCGTCCAGCGGCGAATTGCGCAGGTCGACCAGCACCAAATGGACATCGGTGCCGCCGCTGACCACCGAGACACCGGCACTGGCGACATCGTCGGCCAGCAGCCGCTCAGCCAGGATCCGGGCGCCGGACAACGTGCGCTGCTGACGTTCGGCGAACTCCGGGGTGCCGGCGATCTTCAGCGCGACCGCCTTGCCGGCGATGATGTGCATCAGCGGCCCACCCTGCTGGCCGGGGAACACCGCGGAGTTGATCGCCTTGGCGTACTCCTGCTTGCCCACGATCATCCCGGACCGGCCACCGCCGAGCGTCTTGTGAATCGTGGTGGACACCACGTCGGCGTGCGGCACCGGCGAGGGGTGCAGACCCGCGGCGACCAGACCGGCGAAGTGCGCCATGTCCACCCACAACTTGGCGCCGACCTCGTCGGCGATGGACCGGAACGCGGCGAAATCCAGCACCCGCGGGTAGGCGGACCAGCCGGCAATGATCACCTTCGGGCGGAACTCGAGCGCTTGGGCCCGCACCACGTCCATGTCGACCAGGTGGGTGGTCGGGTCTACACCGTAGAAGGCGTTCTCGTACAACTTGCCGGAGAAGTTCAGGCGCATGCCGTGGGTCAGGTGGCCGCCGTTGGCCAGGTCCAGGCCCAGCAGCCGCTCGCCGGGCGCCATCAGGGCGTGCAGCACCGCAGCGTTGGCCTGTGCGCCCGAGTGCGGTTGCACATTGGCGAAGTCGGCACCGAACAGCGCCTTGGCCCGGTCGCGGGCGATGTTCTCCACGACGTCGACGTATTCACAGCCGCCGTAGTAGCGCCGCCCGGGCAGCCCCTCGGCGTACTTGTTGGTCAGCACGCTGCCCTGGGCCTGCAACACCGAACGCGGCACGAAGTTCTCCGAGGCGATCATCTCGAGGGTGTCGCGTTGGCGCCCGAGTTCCTTGCCCAGCAGCTCTGCGATGTCGGGGTCGACCTCGGCCAGCGGGGCGGACATCACATGGGAGGAAACGCGGGCGTCAGGTGCGGCAGTCACGGTGGTCAGTCTATCCAGCGCATATTTGACCGGCCCACCCGTGAGGCCCGCTGACGTTGCTGCAAAAATAGGCCAATGCCGCGGCCGAGCGAGCCGAGCCCGTATGTCGAGTTCGACCGACGGCAGTGGCGCGCGCTCCGGATGGCCACCCCGTTGGCCCTCACCGAAGAAGAGCTGATCGGGTTGCGCGGCCTCGGTGAGCAGATCGACCTGTTGGAGGTCGAAGAGGTCTACCTTCCGCTGGCCCGGCTGATCCACCTGCAGGTCGCGGCCCGTCAACGACTGTTCGCGGCTACCGCGGAGTTCCTGGGCGAACAGCAGCAGAACCCGAACCGTCCGGTGCCGTTCATCATCGGAGTGGCCGGCAGTGTGGCCGTCGGCAAATCGACCACCGCCCGGGTGCTGCAGGCACTACTGGCCCGCTGGGATCACCATCCCCGGGTGGACCTGGTGACCACCGACGGCTTCCTCTACCCCAACGCCGAACTCGATCGACGAAACCTGATGCACCGCAAAGGGTTTCCCGAAAGCTACAACCGTCGCGCGCTGATGCGGTTCGTCACTTCGGTGAAGTCCGGTTCGGAGGCCGCCTGCGCCCCGGTGTATTCGCACCTGCATTACGACATCATCCCGGGTGCCAAACACGTGGTCCGCCACCCCGACATCCTGATCCTCGAGGGTCTGAACGTGTTGCAGACCGGTCCGACGCTGATGGTGTCGGACCTGTTCGACTTCTCGCTGTATGTCGACGCCCGGATCGAGGACATCGAACAGTGGTACGTCTCGCGGTTCCTGGCGATGCGCAGCACGTCGTTCGCGAACCCGGAATCGCACTTCCATCACTACGCGGCGCTGTCGGACCCGCAGGCCGTGGTCGCCGCCAAGGAAATCTGGCGCTCGATCAACCGGCCCAACCTCATCGAGAACATCCTGCCGACCCGGCCCCGCGCCACGTTGGTGTTGCGCAAGGACGCCGATCACTCGATCAACCGGCTCCGGCTGCGCAAGCTCTGACGGCGGCCCCGCGTCGGCTCTGCGGTGCGGGCGGCGGGCAGCCGCACTTAGTCGCCCAGGGCGCAACGTCAGCGCGATTCGTCCTAGACCGCCTGCGCTTCGAGCACGCTGAACGGCGAGGCGGTCACCACCACCCGGCGCAACCGGTAGCCGGCACGGTCGAACAGCCGCTCGAATTCCGCTGCCGTTCGTTCCCGCGCGTCGAGGGCGAGCAGCATCTCGAGGTCCAACCAATTGCCTACGAATTCCCGGTGGTGTTCGGGGATCACAAACTCGATCAGCAGCAGGTGGCTGCCCACTTCCGCCGCCGCCCGCACGTTGCGCAGGATCCGCACCGCGTCGTCGTCGGGCCAGTCGTGGATCACGCTTTTGAGGACGTACGCGTCTCCCCCGGCCGGGACCGACTCGAAGAACGACCCCTCGACTACCTCGATGCGGTCGGCCACACCGCGTTCGGTCAGCACGGCCGGGGCCCCCGCCACCACCTGCGGTTGGTCGAACAACACCCCGCGCGCGGTCGGGGTAGCCGCCAGTATTTCCGCCAGCAGGCGGCCGTGCCCACCGCCGACGTCGACGATGGTGGCGAACGCGCTGAAGTCGTAGGCGGCGATCACCGGGCCGATCGACAACGCCGATCCGCCGGTCATCGCCTGGTTGAAGATCTCGCCGAGTTCCGGCTCAGCGGCGAGGTACTCGAACGCCGGCTTGCCGCGCAGCGCCGGTATGACGGATCGGCCGGTACGGATCGCGTCGGTCAGATGGCTCCAGTGCTCCCGGTGCTGAGGCGACCCCAGCCAGCGGGCCCAGCCGGTGAGCGGCACCTCGGCGTCCCGGCGCAGCGTGCCGGCCAGTGGAGTCAGGTCATACCGACCATCGCGGCGCTGCCGGAACACGCCCCTGCTGATCAGCGCCCTGAGCAGGCGGGCCACGGCATCGGGATCGGCGTCGACCGCGGTCGCCAATTCCTGGGCCGTCAGCGGCCCGTCGGCGAGCGCGTCGGCGATGCCGAGTTCGGCCGCCGCGACGATGGCCTGGGACACCCACGCGTTGGAGACCATCTCCATCATCGCGACCGGCGGCGGCACCATGCGGCGGTGCAGCGCGGCCAGATGATGGCGCGCGGTGTCGATCAGCTGAACAACTCTGGGCGGGGGAAGTTTGGGCATGGGATGTCCTTTCCTTGCGCGCGTAAGCGCAGTCGGGCTTCGGGCGACGACGGTCAGTCGTTGGAAACGGGGACCCGGCCGCGCAGATCGGCGGCGATCAGCTTCGCCGCCGCATACTGCCAGTTGCGCAGCGAGCGCTGCGGCACCTCGGTGACCAGCCACTGCCCTGCCTGGCGTGCGGCCGGATCCAGACCTGCCGCGAAGCCGCACAGCCCGGCTGAGGCCAGCACCGGCACGGGCTTACGCGGATCGCGGCCCAGCAAATACCGACCCAGCCACCCGCTCGGTGGGCACACCGCCACCGACAACGCAGCCATGCAACCTAGTTTGGCACGGCCAACTTGCCATCGCTGCGTCAGCAGCCGGCCTACGCCGCTACGTGGTGGTGGTGACGAGGCTCGCCCGGAACGGCGAAATGGCTGCCAGCGCCTGTTGCAGCGCACTCATCTGGCCGTGCAGGAAACCGGAGACCTGGCTGCCGATGTTGCCGACGCCAGACATCAACGCGGCCCCGGCCACATCGCTGGTGTTGGCGATGCCCGACATCGCCTCGCCCAGGTTCTGCCAACCCGACAGCAACGAACCGGAGTTGTACCAACCCGACGTCAACGCCCCGTTGGCATTGGCGAAACCCGAACTCAGATCGCTGGAGTTGAAGAACCCGGACGTACCACTGGAACTGCCGTTGAAGAAACCCGACGACAGCGACCCGGAAGAGTTCCCGATACCGAGCAGGCCCGGTGCCGTGAGGTTGAGTTGGCCCAGCAGTGTCATGTCGATGGGGATCTGGATATTCGCCCCGACCATGAGGTCCTTCAGGACGATCGGGTTGATGACGATGGGGTCCACCACCGGGGACAGGAGGGTTCCCTCGAAAGTGAAAGTGAAGAGAACTTGAATCGAGACGTCGACTGGGATGCCGAACTGAGGGATCGGTTGAATGGTGATCGGGTAGAAGAATCCGGTGATGGGGATGGCCACGTTGGTAGCCGCCACCAGATCGATCGGAATCGCCGGGAAGTTGATCGGGATGGTAGCTCCTTCCACCC
>NZ_JCALDW010000031.1:0-42519 GCF_059813065.1 Mycobacterium sp. NGS24 | reverse complement strand
TGCGGCGGTGACGGGATGTACCACGCGCCTTCGGGTTTCGTCATCCAGAATCCCTACGGCCCCCGCGGTGACGCGATCAAGGGGTGCTTCGCCTGCCGCGGCCGGGGACATCGCTACGTCAAGGTCTCCAGCATCCGAGCCCGCGTCCGCCGCGACGTCAAGGCGACCCTGCAACGCGACGCCGACGCAGCCGCACACGCCGCGGCCGCCGCCCAGGCCGCCGCTGCCCACTTCGCCGCCGCCTGGGATGAAGCGCACGCCGAGCAGGACCATCGCGCCGCATTGAACAACACTCCGGCCGGCGCACCGGGCCAGAAGCTCGCCGGCCTGACCGGCACCGTCGAGGTGGCGACCGACATCGAGGTCGCAGGCTTCCGCGGCTACGGCACCGACCACAAGCGGCTGATCGTCGTCAAACTGCCCAACGGCCAGGTCCTCAAGACCTTCGGCACCGGCGCCACCCTCTACGCCGCCAGCCGCGGCGATCACGTCACCATCAGCGGCACCGTCAAGGAACTCAGCGACTACCGCGGCCAGCTGCAGACCGTCCTGACCCGCACGAAACTCCGCATCGAGGACACCGCACCGGCCTTCGACATCGCCGCCGGCGACCACATCGAGACCGGCGGCGACTGGTATCCAGTGCTGCGCGTCGACGACGACGAGGTGCTCATCACCGTCACCGCCGGCGAACGATCCTGGACCTCGCGGATCCGCCGCGACGCGATCACCGCCCACCGCCCCGCCTAACGGCCCAAAGCGACTTCCGCACAACACAACACGAGGAGACCCGCCACCGTGACCATCGAGATCATCCACACCGCCGCCGAGGGGACGCTCGTCCACGGCACCACCCGCGGCGACGGCACCAACACCGTGCTCAAAGCAACCGGATTCCGCTGGTTTCGCACCCTCTCCGCCTGGGGCGTCCCCAACAGCCGCGACCGCCAGCCCAACCTCGGCAAGATCGACCGAGCCGCAGCCGCCCTGCGCGACGCAGGCCACACCGTCACCGTCGAGGTGGACACCAACCACCGCGACGTCGCCACCGCCGAAGCCGACCGCGCCCAACGACAGAGCGACCGGGCCGAGGCCCTGTCCGCCAAGGCCGACCGGCGCGCAGCAGACGCCGCGGCCGCCTGGGAGGCCGAAGCGCGCGCCTCAGCCGCAGTACCTCCCGGCGGGGAGCCCATCAAGATTGGCCACCACAGCGAGCGCCGGCACCGACGCTCCATCGAGCGTGCCCAGCAGACACTGGGGCGGGCCGTCGAAGCCACCGACACCGCAGCCGAGGCAGCTCGCCGAGCCGACATCGCCGCAGCCACCACCGCCCACCGGCACAACCCGGTGACGGTGAAGAACCGCATCGACAAGCTCGAAGCCGATCAGCGCCGCGACGAACGCACCCGCGACGGACACCGACGCGTCGTGGCCCGCACCGAGACCGCAACCTATGTCGACGAGTTCGGACCCGCGGCCGGCGCCCACCGCGAACAGGTCGTCGCCCGCATCGCACAGCGCGCCGACGAGATCACCTACTGGAAAGGTATCTACGCCGCCCAGCAGGCTGCCGGCCTTGCCAATACCTACGGCCCCGACTCAATCACCAAAGGCGACCTGATCAAGAAGCGCGGCGCCTGGTACCAGGTGGTGCGGGTCAACCCGAAATCCGTCTCAGTGCAGGTGCAGGCCGGCGCCACCTGGACCCACAAGATCGCCTACCACGAGATCTCCGATCACCGGGCCGGCGATCCCCAGGTCTACACCGCCTAGCGGTACCGTTGCGGATGTCAACAGTTCCGACCTGTGATTCCCGACCTGCGCCCCTGGGCGTCACCGAAGCCGAGCAGGAAGCTCCCAGATGACCTGGACAACCGAACTCACCTACACCGCGGACGGTCTCACCGACGAGGACACCGCGGCGCTGGCGAAGGCCCTCGGCGGCGCCGACATCGCCTACGCGGCCGGGCGGCTGCGGGTCCAACTCGAAGTCGAGGCCACCACCCTCGAAGACGCCGCCCACACCGCACTGCGCACCGCGGCCGCGGCCACTGGACTGCTCAAGCCCAGCCGACTGCAGGTCCTGACCACCGAGGAGTTCCTCGATCAGGCCCTGCAGCCCACCACTCTCGACCTCATCGGCATCACTGAGATCGCCGCCGAGTTCGGGGTGTCCCGCCAGCGCGCCGGCAAGCTCGCCGACGCCGACGACTTCCCCCGGCCCGTCGCTCATCCCGCATCGGGGCGCGTGTACACCCGCGCGTCGGTCAAGGCCTTCCAGAAGAGGTGGGAAGAAACCCGCAACAAGGCCGGCGGACGACCCAAACGACACCTCGACGCCCCTTTGAAGAAAGCGAAGACGACCTCATGACCTTCCGCGTCGATCGCACCCTGCCCCATCACGCCGCCTTGGGCTTGGTCCTCTACACCCAGCCGCGGCGTCGGCCCACCCTCGACGACCGCACCCTCGGCCAGATCCAGCGGGACGCCGACACTGCCGGGTCTCCTGCTCGTGAGCACACGCACCTGCACCGCCGAGGCAGCCGCTAGCCGTACATGTCGACATCGCCCAGACTGAGCGCCGACGTCGTGGGTTGGGCGCGCACCGCGCACTACGTGACCGCGATCGCCGACGACGGCGACATCCAGTTGCGCTCCGAAGCCGGGACCCCCACGCGGTACTACATCCGCCGCCGCGGATCCAGCCGCCTCGAACTGACCCAGACCGATGACGGCGACATCGAGCAGCCACTGCTGTTCGTCGCCGACATCGAGGTCCTGGAGCGCTACCTCATCGGCCTGTTCGCCGACGACATCCGCGAAGACCTCGACCTGCCGTTCCTCGAACTCGCCTATGCAGCCCCGGATCTGGCGCCTGGCTACACCCTCAGCGACATGGTGCGCGGCTACCGCACACTCACCCGCACCGGCCAGGGCCCGGTCGCCGCGGCACCGGATCCGACGCTGAGCCTGCTGGCGCTGGTGCCGCTTTCTCATCTGATGGGGTGGTCTCTCACCGACCTCAAGCGCGCCTTCCTCAACCCTGCCGGTTTCCCACTTCTCCGCCAAGGCCGCTACGCCACTCGATAGCTCCTAGCCAAGCATCACCGGTGATGCACCGTGCATCACGCAGTGCTATGCCTTGTTACACCGAACAACGCCCACTGCAACATGTTTCGCGCGGCGAGCGTCGAGAAGGGCGTCTTAGGTTGGCCCCGCGCCGCCTGCTGCGAAACTGCGCTCTGCGAGCCTGCCGAACGCGGTTAGGATTGACGGGTGGAATCCGACAGCGATGCAGTAGTGGTACCCCTGCATCGGCGCACCCCGGACGCGGTGCCCGTCGGTCTGTTCACGATTAAGGACCTCGCCGAGGCCTGCGGTCTCCCCCAACCAGTCATCTCCCAACTGGTCCCACACACCAATACTGCCGCGGGTCGCCTCTACACCGAAGCGCAGCTGCGCTACGCCGTCGAGATGGCAGAGCAGTTTCGCTCGCCGAACCGCACCTAGCCGGAACCCGTCCGTCGCGGCAATCGCAGAGGATTTGCAGGGCTATCTGATGCCGTCAAGCAAGTTGAGCCTCGTTTGTGGAATAGCATGAAAGCTGTTGTTTTGCACTGCTTTTCGGCTAGATTCCGCGTGCAAGGTCGCGGAACGAGGCCATATGAAGGGTCGACGCGACAGTGCAAGTTCGGGTTGGGCCGTTGCGATGTTTCGCCAAAATCAGGTCGGCTTCACCGGCTCGGGGGCTGTCGCGGTCGTAGGCGTCGGGGCGGTTGATGAGAATCACCATGTCCCCGTCCTGCTCCAGCTGACCCGTTTCGCGTAGATCGGACAGCTGGGGCATCTTGTCGGTGCGTTGTTCGGGGCCACGGTTGAGCTGGCTGATCGCAATGACCGGCACGTCGAGTTCCTTGGCCATCAGCTTGAGGCTGCGGGAGAACTCCGCGACTTCGGCCTGGCGGGATTCGACCCGCTTGCCCGAGGTCATCAGCTGCAGGTAATCGACCACGATGAGCCGTAGGTCGGTCTTCTGTTTGAGCCGGCGGGCCTTGGCGCGGATTTCCATCATGGTCAGGTTCGGGGAGTCGTCGATGAACAGGGGCGCGTCGCTGATCTCCCCCATCCGGCGGGCCATGCGGGTCCAGTCGTCGTCGCTCATCCGTCCCGAGCGCATGTCGGCCAGTTTGATCCGCGCCTCAGCCGACAGCAGCCGCATCACGATCTCGGACTTGCTCATCTCCAGGCTGAAGATGACGCTGGGCATTGCGTGTTTGATCGAGCAGGATCGCATAAAATCCAGTGCCAGCGTGGACTTCCCGTGGCCAGGTCGGGCCGCGACGATGATCATCTGTCCGCCGTGCAGGCCGGTAGTCACTTCGTCGAGTTCTGCGAAACCGGTCGGCACTCCGATGGCTTGATTGCCGCCGGATTGGATGGCGTCGATCTCGTCCATGGTCGGTTGCAGTAGATCCTCCAGCGCCACCATGTCGTTGGCGCTGCGGTCCTCGGTGACGTCGTAGATCTCGGCTTGGGCGCGGTCGACGACCTCGGCGACATCGGCTCCGTCGGCGCCGGCGTAGCCGTACTGCACGACGCGGGTGCCGGCCTCCACCAGGCGGCGCAACACCGCCTTCTCGGCGACGATGCCGGCGTAGTAGCCGGCATTGGCGGCGGTGGGCACCGTGGCGATCAGCGTGTGCAGATACGGTGCTCCGCCGACGCGCCGCAGAATTCCACGGCGGTCCAGTTCCGCGGCGACGGTCACCGCATCGGCGGGCTCGCCCTGGCCGAAGAGATCGAGGATCACGTCGTAGATCTGGCGGTGGTTGGGCCGGTAGAAGTCCGCCGGCCGCAGCTTCTCCAGCACGTCGGCGATCGCGTCCTTGCTCAGCAGCATCCCGCCCAGCACCGACTGTTCGGCCGCCAGATCCTGCGGTGGTTGACGGCCGTCGTCGAGATCGGTGTACGGCTCGGGCTGTTGCCGACGGCGGGCGCGGGCCGGCGCTTCATCTAGATCGGTCATGCCGAGATCGCCTCCTCGTCGAGTTCGGTGTCGTTGTCCCCGGTGGCCAGGTCGGCGGCGATGTGTGGCCAGCACCGGTCACAGACGGTCGCCATCGACTTCAGCGGCAGCTGCGGCCGGAAAACGCCGCGGTCGGAACCGCACATCACGCAGCTACAGCCACCACTGATCGCCAGGTCCATCAGCAGATCCGCGCTCAGCGATGTCGCGGCCGGAATGGGCTGGAGCTCAACGCTTTCAGGTTCGGGCTCGTAGCTGGCCAGCACATCATCGGACCAGCGCGCCAACGCCTCGGCCAGGGACAGTTCCGGGAACTTGGCTCTCGCCCTGCGGGCCACCACGGCGAGGGCGGCCATCGGGTCGGTGACGGCCCGCTTGAAGGTGACCTCGCTGGCCCGCAGCGCCTTTTCACGGACATCCGCGCTGGTCACCGCTGCCAGGTCGGAGAATCGGCGGGTCTTGGCGTCTTCGGCTTCGGTGCGCGCCGCGGCCGCGGCCGCGGCGTCCCACCGCTGCTGCAGCGGCTGCAGCCGAGGACCGGAGCCCACGATGTTGCGCTGCATCCGCCAGATCGCGAGTTTGTATGGACGTTGCACGTCAGCAGGCATTTCGGCAGTGAGCACGTCGAGGATCTGATCGGCACGCCAACCGCGCTTGAGGCGCTGCAGGATTTCGCTTCCGAGCTTCCACCGCAGGTGCTTGGGGAGGTTGGCCATCGGCGCGGGCAGCCCGTCCATGACGGTTTTGAGTTCGCCTTTGGGAACCTTCACCCCGGTCGGTCGAGAAGTCTCGTGCTGCTGGTCGTTCCGGAGGGTAGGGAGGTAATTCTTTTGGTCTATATAAGGAAGCGGCTCGGAAAAGGTGACGGATTCGGGCTTGGAGCGGCCGCTGTAGTCGACGATGACCCGCTGAGAATCGTCCCGTTCGAGCACCTCGATCCCGTCGGTGAACCGGGCGTGGATGGCGATGAAGGCGTGCTTTCCGCGGCCCTGCGCGGGCCGGTAGACGATCAGTTCGTCGGCCGCCAGGCTCGCTAGGGCGCGCCCGATCGTCTTGAGGTCGTAGCGGCGCCCGCCGGCCGTGGCGATGGCGTCGACGAGCTGCCTGAGGCGCATCTGATCGTCGGTGATCTTCGACCACTGTGTGCACAACAGCGTGAGCACGGCCGCCAGGACCAGTCGCCGCGAGCCACGCAGCCCCAATGAGGCGGCATGGGATCGCACGCGTGCGGTGACGGTCGTGGCGTCGTCGAACGCGATCCGCTCGCGCGGCGCGCGTTTGGGCGCCCTCATCGCTGAGGTCCAGGCGCGGCTGTCGCGCCGGAAAAGGCGGTCCGCTGCCGGTTCTGGCAAACGGATTTACGGGGGTTTCGACCTCCGCGACACGCCCATGAGGGTCCTGCGTTGACGCAGGTCACGGGGTGTAGAGGCGAAACCCCGGTCACATGTGTTGATCTGTGTCCAGGGTAAGCGCTACCCTGAGAACTACCTACCACGGTGTTCTCCCTGTTACGGCGGGGACCTGAGAAACGAAGTTGGCGCTTCGGATCTCGCGAGGCTCGGAGTTGGCGCTCCGAGGAAACGGTTTGGAACTTCTCCCAGAAACACCCCCTCCGGGGGCACTCTGTCCTCTGATCCCGCTATTGAATTTTTGAGTCGTCCCCTTCCACGGGAACGGTTAGATTCGCTAGTCAAACCTCCTTTACCGAGTCGTTACCGTCCATCCGACCACGCCATTGGCCGGTGATCTTGGATTGACACGACCCCACGGCGGCGTTGCCGACGCCACCTGGGGAGATGTCGCAGTAATTGCCACCCGTCACAGCAGTCACAGGTAGCGCTGACGCCAGGTGCTCACAGCCCATGCCAGGGCCTCATCGGTCAATGAGCCGGCGATGTAGCGCTCCAGCTGCAGGTCCCGGTCGTCTCCGGCGTCTCTGCGCAGGCCCGCCCATACTGCGGCGCGACTGATCCACTTCTTAACCACGCAGGCCTCCCTCGGAGTCGCTGGATTCCGCGGCGGCGGAGATTCCGCCGCCGCGCAATGCACGGCGCAGCAGGGCCGCGTACGCGTGTTTGGTCATCGGCGGCGCCATCGACTGACCGAGTTCGGCCAGCGCGCCGTCGGGGTTGCTGATGCGGTGCTTCAGCGCCCGGATCCACCGGTCCCGGTGCGCCGATGGCCGCTGTCCCTGCAGTGTCTCCAGCGCGATCCGCGCCAGCACGGCCTGTGTGCGGCCCGCCGCGGCGGCCTTCTGCCGATTGTTCTGCGACCCCACCTCGGCCAGGCGCGGGTTGTTCGCGATCACCGGCACTCCTCCCGGCCCTTGACCGCAAGGCCGTAGTGGTCGGCCAGCGCGAGCAGCGTTGAGCACGGCGAGGCCACCACGCATTCGTCGGTGGTGACGCCCTCCCACTCCCCGGCCCACGAACCCGCGGTGAACGAGCACTCCTGGCACACCACGGCGGCGTGCGGGCACCGCGACGCGCTCGGACCGTGCGCCGCCGACAGGCCGGCCTCGCTGCACTTGGCGCAGACGGTCAGGACAGGGCGGTGCCGTGCGGCATGCGCGAGGAGGTCCGAGCGGTGCCCGGCTTGCGAGTCGGGGCCGGGTGTGGCGTCAGCCAGGATCGAGGTGAAGATGTCGCGCAGCAGCTCGCCGCGGCGGTCTCCGCCGGCCTCGGCGGTGTACAGGTCGATCTCCTGCTCGACGGTGCCCCGATTGAGCGCAACCACCCAGCTGCACCGCTCGCAGCGCAGCCGCGTGAGCCACCGGCTGCCATAGGTGAACGGTCCGAGCTTGGCGATGACCTGCACCCGCGCACCACAAGGTGAAAAGGCCTCCACCTCAGCGGGATTGCGGCCTGCCGCCTGGGCGCTGCTGATCCGGGGAAACAGCATCTCCAGGTCGATGGCGTGATACCCGCACCCCGACAGGGCCGCTCCGATCGCGAACCGGTGCTGCTCGTAGTCGATCGCGGCGCTCATGACAGCGCTCCGGGGTCCTGGTCGCCACCGAGCACGGCAGCGGAATCCGACAGCAGCCGCGGCCACCGCGGATCCACGTCGAGCATGTCGCGGTGCGCTGCCGCGGTCAGGCACTGCAGCGGGGTGTCGCCCCGCAGGTACAGCGGATGGCGCGGTTGCTCACCGGCCGTCCAGCCCAACACCGCCACAGACCCGCCGGCAGCTGCCGCGATCCGCCACAGCCGGGTGGCCACCGACCGCGCCCGCACCGGATCGGCGTGAGCACCCCAGGCGAACACGATCACGTCATGGGCGGCCGCGGCCCGATCCAGGTGCTCGTCGTTGTCCGGGCCGACCGGATCAGCCACGGCGGCCAACTCTTTCGGGTGCGGGGTACGTGCGGCGTAGAGGTTGGTCAGCGTCACGGCGTCGTAGCCGAAGTTGCGCGCGAACCGGACATCACGGCGCGTGGTCGGGTCGTCGTGGTGCTCATCGGCATCCGACGGGTTCAACGACACGAACATCAGCGCCGGCCCCGAACCCCACCGCCGGGTCAACCAGTACCGGTAGCGCCGGTCCTCGGAGAAGCCTGCCGCCGACTCATTGTGGGCCAGATGCGGCAGATGCAGATCCAACGTCAACGTCACCACACACCCCCGTGTGATCCAAAACTGTTGTGCCTCATGCGCTCTTCACCACCACCAACGAGGGCCGCGGCCGCCACGGGCCGCTGCCGCGCTTGCCTCCAGCCACGACCGTCAAAGCGGGAGCCCCACCGCCGGCGGTGTAGACGGCGTGGCACTGCGCGCAGCGCGGCATCCCGGCCGCGTGCCAGGCGGTGCGGCAATCCCCGCACAATCCGCGCCGATAGGCCTCGTGCCGGTCGGCTGGAATCCCGCTACCTGGCGCCGCCGGCGCCCGCCGCGGGGTCCCCGAGAACTCTGGCGGGGCACTCACGCCGCACCCTGCTGCTGTGCCGCGGCGGCGATGTCGGGCCGCCCGCTGGTCCTGCGTTGCCGGGCGATCTCGCGCTCACGCTCACTCTTGGTCAGCGCACCCCAGATCCCGGAGTCGTTGCGGCCCTGGTTTAGGCCGTAGCTGCGGCACTTCTCCAGCACCGGGCAGTACTGGCAGATCGCCTTGCACTCCCTCTGCATCGCCGGGCTGCGGGTCGACCAGTCGTACTCGGGGAACTCCCCACACGCCCCGTCGAGCGCGAAGTCCTGAAGGGTCACCTCGGGCTCGGCGGCCAACGGCTCCGGGCATTCCTTCTCCAGATACCGGCTCACCGACCGGGTGCTGACCCGCAGGTGATCGGCGATCGTGTCGATCGACTGCCCCCGCCGGTGCATCCGGTGTGCGGTGATGCGGTGGTTGATCCACCGCGCATTCGGCCGTCCCCCGCCAGTACTCATGACTGCTCTCCCATCGAGTTCGTCTCGCGCAGGCGCCGGTACTCCGCGGCGACTTCTGCGACGCCAAGCTGCTCCAATGCGCCGGGGACATCCGCCGGCGCGATCGCCGCGCGCGGATCCCCGTCGGTGGGCTTGGCAGTGATTCCCAACCGCGACATCACCGCGGTCAGCGTCAGCATCATCGGCGCGCTCGGGCACGCCACCTTCAATCCGTGACCGTTGAACACCCCGGCGGCGTGCACTGCGCCGCGGCTGATGCCCAGCGCGGCCGTCATCCCCTGCCCGAACACCCACCGTCCGTCACGAAAGCCGTACCGGCCCAACACGATCTGCGGGTTGAGCACCTCGACGGTGCCGCCATCGCCGCCGACGTCGATGAGGTTGACGTCCTTGTTGGACAACACCTCGGTCAGCCACAGCGCGGTCGGGCCGTGGTCGAAGCGGATCCGCATCCGGGTGCCGATCCGGCGCACCGTCGGGGTGAACGCCAGCAGCGCCGCCGCGTGCCGGGCGCGCACCTCGGGCTCCTCGGCGACCGCGCACAGGTGCAGTCGCGCCGAGGAGGTCAGCGACGCGAACGTGGAGCTGCGCGGCGGGCGGCGCCGTGCGGGCGTCGATGTCGGGCTCATGCCGACACCCCCAGATAGGCCAGGTCGTCACGGGCCGAGGGAAGGCCGGCGATCACCCGCAGCTCCTCCATGGCCGTGGCCCGCCGGCCGGCGTTGGCGGCGATGTTCTGCGGCAGGTACACCCCGGCGTAGGTGCCGGTCTCTGCGTCGCTGAACACCGCCTCGCCCGCGCACCGCTCCCTCACCGGGCACCGTGCGCACATCCGCTGAAGTTCCTTGCGCAGCAGCTCATGCGGCCGACGGTCTGACGTCCACATCTCCGGTGCATCCGAGGTCTCCAGGTAGCACACAGCCCGCTTCTGCCACTCCATCTCGGCCGCCGCGCTCATCGGACCGACACCGCCACAGCCGTCGAGGAAGTGGTGATCTCGGCGATGAACCGCACCGCCATCGCGGCCACACGGGCGGCGATCGGGCGCGCGGGCTCATCGAAGCGGATCGCCGACCACAGCGCATCGAACTCACGCTTGAGGTAGCCGAACGCCTCGTGACTCGATGCGCACTGCCGTCCCCGCGGGCCCACCAGGGCCATGGCGTCGTGCTGCTCAGCCGCCGCTGCGCGGCACCGCTCCACAGCGCCACCGGGGCCGTCGGGCTCGTAGAGGTCGGCGATGAACCGCAGCGCCATTGCCCCGACCTGGGAGGCCTCGGCGCGGGCGCGTCCGATGTGATTGCCGCGGATCTCGTCCCACAGCTCGTCGACTTCTTCGGCCAGGACCATGGCGCCCTCTTCGGGAGAACGCCAGATCCGCGGATACTCGGCCAGGCTGCCGGTCAACTCGTCCCAGATCGCCAGTTCGGCCTGGTGGTAGCGGGCTTCGGGGTCGCTGGCGGTGCAGGCGCTGGCCAGCAGGTATGGGGTTCTCATGCGGGGATCGCCTCGCGGTCGAGGCTCAGGTGGCGCACGCATTCGCTGCAGGCGTCGTCACCGGGCACACAGGCCGAACCGCAGATGGTGCACGCGCTGGTGCACGACCGGCAGGCGAGCTGCCCGTCCACGCGCACCGGCTCCACCGGTGCCTTCCCGCACATCGGGCAGTCGTCGAAGATCGACGGTTTCCAGCTACCGAGGCCCAGATCGGCCTCGTCGGAGGCCGGAGCCGCGCTGCGCACCGGGTTGGTGCAGGTCAGCACAGAAGATCGGACAGAAAGGGCCGGAACTCTTGCTTCCGTTGAGGCGTAGCCTCTACCCTGAGATTGACCGAGCAAAGTCATCTCTCCTTAGTTTGAGGAGACCCGGACGCGAAGTTCCCGCTTCTCGTCCACCCCCTGAGACAGCCCCTACGGGGGCTTCTCTGCTATCTGGGGAAAGGTCACCGCTATGAAAATGTCTGACGAAGTGCGCCGTGGCAGTGGGCGCAGCTAGAGCAGCAGCGGTATCACCACCTTCGAGATCAGCTGTGCGCCAGGCATTCAGACCACCCGGCCCTCTCCTGCAGCGGCGTCACCGATGACCCGCTGCACGAATGCGCGCTGGCCTGAACCGAGCCGCGCGAGATGGTTGGCCAAAGCCGATGCCGCAGTTCCGTCGTCGGGCATATCGCCGGGGTAGATCACCAGGGCGGACTCGCCGCCGACGCCGGGAACCTCGGCGATGAAACCGTGGCGGGCCACCGCATCGCCGCAGGCGTAGAGCTTCCAGCGGTGCTGCTTGAGGATCACTGCCCACCAGTAGGCCATCCGCACTGCCCGGTCAGGCTGTTGTACCCAGCCGGGCAGATAGCGGGTGTTGGGCTTGGCTGGCGTCGCCATCAGGCCCACCGTGCGCAACTGCGCGACGGCCTCCTCGAGTTCGGCGCCCCACCCCAGCGAGCCGAGCCGCCAGACGGACTCGACCAACACGTCGGCCAGCGTGCGGGGCATCTGCGGCTTGTCGTCATGGCGCCGCACCACCGAGACGACCTGATACGAGGCCAGGCGGATGCTCACCGTCGCGGTCATCGTCACGGCGTCGAACCGCGCGTCGACCAGGAGGTCGCCGCCGGCCTGCAGGTCCTTGGCCCACCAGTACAGCGGCCGGATCGCCTCAGCGGGCGGCTGCAGCGGCCGCACCGCGGGGAGTAAGTCGTAGCGGGCCTCGAAGCCGGCCAGTTCGGGCATGCGAGGCGTCGGCCGTGGTGCGTGTACGCGGGGCAACTTCACCGAATTCCTCCTCATCATGACGGGCTTGCTGACACCATACTCTAATCTAAGACGATAATGTAAGACGGCAACATTGACAGATTTAGGGAGCACTCGGTGAATCTGTTCGACTATGAACCGCGGCGCAGACCTCGCATGACGCGTCGCGTGCTGCGCGGATTCGACGCGCAAGCCTTCGCCGAGGCCCGCCGGCAGAAGGGCATCAGCGTCAGCGACCTGTCCCGCCTCGCTGACGTCTCCCAGGCCACCGTCTTCAACTGGGAATCTGGCAAGAGCACGCCGCAGGTTGATCTTCTGGCCCGCGTCATGCGCATCCTCGACGCCCCGATTGAGCGCGTCGTCACGATCCCCGCGGACGACCGCTATCCCGGCGACTGGCGCGTAATCAGGGGCCTCACCCAGCCCGAACTGGCCGCCGCGGTCAAGATCCCGACCACCACACTGCGCGGCATCGAGCGCGCAGATGCCGCGCTGACCGACGGCAACGCCGACAAGCTGTCCACCTACCTCGGGATCAGCGTTGAGGAGTACCGGGCGGCGTACCAACGTGCCCGTGAGCGCCCGGCCGGCGCCTCCGTCTAGCGGTCGGTGCGAGTTCAGCAAACCGGTATTCGCAAAAACTGGCAGTACACGACGAAATCCGCAACGCTTCGGACGCGACGCGCCAGGGTTCGCCGAAGACACCAGCAGCGCGGCAAAATGCCTGCTGGCGAGGTCGTTCACCCCCATGTCGCCTCCTAGGTGAATTACGCTACCGCCCCCCATGGGGTGGTGTGCACACCAAAATTCCAACAGTCCGGCAAGCAGAAGTCACGAAAGTGGGCAAAGGAAAATACGACAACTCAACGGTAACGATTCGATAACAATCGACCGGGGCGCTGATTTCGCCGGTTCACATGAGCCCTACCGGTAGCCCGCCAATGACCCCACAACGCACCCGAGACACCCGATTCCACGAGTTGTCAGTGCCGGCGATCAAGCTGGACCCCATGACTTCTGGCACCGAGTTCGTCGTCGTCGACGTCGAGACGTCCGGCTTCGATCCCGGCCGCGCGCGCGTGCTGAGCCTGGCCGCGCTGACCGTCACCGCCGACGGAACCGTCATGGACTCCCTGCACACCCTGCTCGACCCCGGCGTGGATCCCGGACCCACCGACATCCACGGTCTGACCGCGCCGATGCTGGCCGGCCACCCCGACTTCGCCGACATCACCGCCGAGCTGGCGCCGATGCTGCGCGACCGGATCCTGGTCGCCCACAACGCCGGCTTCGACTACGCGTTCCTGGCCGCCGAAGCCCAACGCTGCGCCGCCGACCTGCCGGTCACCGACGCACTGTGCACGCTCGAACTGGCCGGCCGGCTCGACCTGGGCCTCGACAGCCTCAGCCTCGCCGCCCTGGCCGCCCACTTCGGCGTCGCTCAAGCTCGCCCCCATGACGCACTCGACGACGCCCGAGTTCTCGCCGAACTGCTTCCACATCTGCTGCGCGCCGCCACCGGACGCGGCATCACCCTGCCGATCCGCGCGGCCACCACACTGCCCCCGGTGCTGCTGCGCCCGGCCGCATAGAACCGGCCGAGCGTTTGGCCGCCGTGTCGCTTCGCGGCGTTACCGTCGGCCCATGCAGCACAGTCCCTCACACGTGACGCGGCCACAGCTGATTCACCTCTACGCCGCGAACCTGGCGTGCGCCTTCATCGTGGGTCTCACTGTGGCAGCACCGATTACGGGTGCGACGTTCATGGTCGCCCTCGGCGCGAGCTGCGTGTCCGAGGCTGGCTGTTCAGTTCCAACCTTCGTCGACCAGCTGGTACCTGTCGTCGGCGTGATCGCCTGGGCGCTCACCGCCGTGAACGTCGGAGTACTCCAGATCCGCACACTGCGCCGCACGGTCTCGGTGCGCCCGGCGCTGACGTTGCCCATCCGATGAGGATCCGGCGCAGCGGGTGGGTGGCCATTGCCGCGGCCATCGTGGGCGCCGCGACATGGCTGCACCCCACCCTCGTCCAGGACGTCACCACGGCGCCGTCCTACGCCGAACCCGCCGCCGTCAGCGGCGACGTCGCCGCACTGCTGCAGCAGGTTCGCGTCATCGACAGGCTCCCCGCCGTCGACGGCTATGACCGTGGCTGCGGCAAGGGCGAGGGGTGCGTGTTCGGGCCCGCCTGGAACGACCCCAGCGACCGATCCGGCTGCGACGCGAGGAACAAAATTTTGGCTTCCTCGCTGCGCGACGTCACATTCAAACCCGGTACCCGCAACTGCAAAGTCACCGGTGGCGTACTCGACCCCGACCCTTACACTGGACAACGAATACCGTTGCAGGACAAGGGAATAGAGGTGGATCACGTTGTGCCGTTAGCACGCGCCTTCGCGCTCGGCGCCTGGCAGTGGGATCCGCAGCAGCGCCAGATCTTCGCCAACGACCCAATCGAACTGATCCCGGTATCCAAGGCCGCCAACCGCCAGAAATCAGACTCCGGCCTCGACGAGTGGCTGCCCACGTTCCAGCCGTGCGCCTACATTCAGCGCTACCTCACCGTCGCGGCCAAGTACCAGCTGCCGATTACCGCCGCCGAACACACCGTCGCGACCACCACCTGCCCGGCCGCCGCGGCGGCACCCGCCGCCTGATTTCAGCCCGGTAACTCCCATACCGCCGCCGGCGACGCCCTGCCAGAATTGTGGCGATGGCCGCCACACCGCTGACCGAGATACACCTGCCCGAGCAGGCTCTGTCCGAGCTGTCCGGCGTCGACGAAGACCAGTGGATCCTCGACCACGCAATCAGCGTCGGCCGGCCGTGGTGGACCAAAACGCTGTCCGAGCACGGCCTCGACGACACCCTCACCGGGGAGACGATCCGCCGCGCCGACATCTTCGCCCTGGCCGACGCCGCCGCTGACGATCCCACCGCCGCACTGACCCTGCTGTGGAACGCGCTGGCGTGGGGCAGCGGGGACAAACGCCGCAACAACAAGGCCCGCATCGCCGCGGTCGCCACCCACCCCGAGGCCGCCGCCGCGCTGCTCCAGCAGGCCGCCGCACTGAGCCGCACCGACCCGCAGGCCGCCTACGAACTGCTCTACCCGCGCAACCGGACCGCCATCGCCGGACTGGGCCCAGCGTTCTTCACCAAGTACCTCTACTTCGCCGGCGGCGGCGCGGCCCACCACCCGTGCGCCATCCTCGACGAGAACGTCGCCCTGGCCCTGCAGAGAACCTGCGGCTGGGCGTCACTTCCGCTCAGCGGTTGGCTGCCCACCGCCTATCAGCGCTACGCCACCCTGCTGGGCATGTGGGCCGACGAGCACCACCTCACGCGCCGTGACTCGATCGAACGATGGCTGTTCGAGGCGGGCAAAACCACACCGCGGCGGCCCACAGCCGGAGGCCCGGCATGACCGTTATCGACGACCACCTCGACACCGACACCTGGTGGCAGAACATCTACTCCGGCGACACCCTCACCGCGCCGCTGCACCAGGTCATCGACGGCCTCGACGAGATCGCCGCACAACCCATCCCCTACAACTGGCTGCCCGGCCGAGCCCGCACCTTCTACGGCGCGGACTTCACCACCTTCGGCGACCTCGCCCAGGAATCCATCACCACCCTCATCGACCGCCCCAAGGGCGGCGTCGGCACGGTCAAAGCGATCCTCACCGCCGCCCGCCACGCCGTCGAGCTGGCCCGCACCACCCCGGCCGGCGCCGTCGACGAAGACCTCACCACCTCCATTCGCCGCATGCTCGATCGCCTTTCCGACTACGACCACACCGTGCTCGCTGCGCGCGGCTGGGCGCTGGACCCGCAAACCATCCCGGTGACCGCCACCCAGCTCGGCGTCGCACCAGTCAACATCCAGCGCAACCAGCCCCGCGCCCTGCGCCGGCTGACCGATCTGCTCACCGACCCCACCCACGCCGCGATCACCGCCGCCGCCGCCGAGCTACGTCGTCGCCTCGGCCCGCTCACCTGCGAACAGGTCGCGCGCCGAGCCCTCGACGAGGTGGGCCTGGACCTCGGTGACGACGCCGGGCAGCTGCTGCTGCACCTCGCCGGCCCCTACGCCCGCAAGGACGCGTGGCTGGAGGACACCAGCGTCGACGGCCTGGCCACCGCGACCCGCGCCGTCGACGTCGCGATCGCCGAACACGGCGCCCCCACCCACGAACTGCTCACCCGCGCACTCGTCGACCTGGGCATCTCCACGCGCACCGCGGACACGTTTGTCAACAGCCGGCCAGGCCTGCGCCGATTCGGCGACAAGTGGGTGCGTTGGGGATCGACCACCGTGGAGAAGTCCGAAGCCGCCCTGCATCTGTGTGCAGTCCCTTCCTCGGCGGCCCGCATCGCCGACACCATCGGCGACGGCTGTCACGAGCGAGCTGTGCGTGACGCGCTCTATCACGACCGCCGGTTCGTCCGGACCACCAAACAGAACTGGGCGCTGCGCCGCTGGGGCCTTCCCGAATACACCGGGGTGTTCTCCGAGATCGCGCTACGCCTGCAAGCCCACCGCGCGCCGGTAAGCACCCAGTCCATCATCGACGACCTCACCGCCGCGTTCCCCGACGTCGCCGAATCCTCGATCCGCTCCTACCTCAGCGCACCCGCATTCATCATCGAAAAGGGCAAAGTGCGCCGGCGCACCAAACGCGACGGCTGGCCCGCCGTCGCCGCCCTCAACACCGTGCGCGGAGCCTTCCGCAATGGACCCAACGAAATCCGCGTCGCGCTGCCGGTCACCTTCGAGCTACTCCGCGGCTCCGGGCAGACCTTCGCCCCAGCCTTGGCCACCGCCTTAGGCATCCACCCCGAGCAGCAACGCCACTTCACCGGATCACTCACCGACATCACCCTGTTCTGGCGGGAGAACGCCCTCAACGGCGCCAGCGTCGGATCGCTACGCGGCCTGGCCACCACCCTCAACGCCACCCTCGACGACACCATCGTGCTGATCTTCAACACCGAAGCCGGCACCGTAGAGGCCACACTGCTCAGCGCCGAGCACGACAACACCACACGCCTGAAGTCGCTCCTCGGCACCTCAGCGGACGACCCCGCCGCCGCGCTCGCCGAAGCGCTCGCCTGCACCCCCGAACAGCTCCGCCCGCTGCTGGTGCGCCGCGGTGAAACCCAGCTGCTGGCACCGCACGAAGTAGGGCCGACGTCGCCCGACGAGCAGAAGCGGTGAGCCGCCGCCAAGGCGTCCCCTGGGCGGCCACCAGCGTCCCCGAGATCCGCCGGCAGTGGTGCAACGCCCTGGACCACACCGCCGAACGATTCACCTCTGAAGGCCTGTCCCCACCAGAACCCGGCACACCCGGTAGCCGGCGCCTGGAGCGCATGCAGTCCAAGCTGGCCGCCGAAATGGAGATCATGAAGGCCGAGACGCGCGCCATCGGTGAGGCCGAAATGTTCTGGGTGGCAAGAGACATGGTGGACACCGCCCTCGACGCCGCAGCGACCCTGCCCGAGTGGACACCGGCGTTGGCCTGCCCCACACCCAACGGGCTGCTGTGCTGGGCCAAACCCGCCGGCACCGTCCCTTTCGGCCCAAGACCCACCGCCACCACCGACGTGCCCTGGGATGCGGTGTGGTGGTGGATGCGGCCCGACGGAATGCTGCACATGTCACCGTCGAGCCGCTTCACCAAACACTCAGACCTCATCGCCCCGTTCCAGATCGCCACCCCGCTGTGGTCCGCGCACACCATCGTCATCGACCCCACCCAGCCGCGCACCGAGGAAGCCAACGGCACCGAAGCCGCACACCCGTTCGTTTCCGTCGTCGGCGCCGCCTGGCTGCTGATGGGACAACCCGCGGTCACCGAAACCCGCGCGATCACCGACACCACCGCAGCACCCCGCCTCGGCGGCCGCGGCCCAGAGGTCGCCCCGCCGCCGGCGGTCACCCTCATCGACATACGCCGCCCCCAGCGAGCGCCGCACGACCCGTCGGAGGCCACCGGCGAACGCCAGTACAACCGCCGCTGGTGGGTGGGCGGGCACTGGCGCCAGCAGGCCTGCGGCCCCAACCACAGCCAACGCAAACCGATCTACGTGGCGCCCTACATCAAAGGGCCCGAGGACAAACCACTGTCCAGTGAGCGCGTCAACGTGTGGCGGCGATGACCGACACCCGCGAGCGCCGCATGCGCACCCTGGCCACCCGCATCAGGAACTGCACCGCCTGCGACGGCATGAACATTCCGCAGATCACCCAAGCCGCGCCCGGTTACGGCTCCGCTCAATCCCCGGTAATGATCGTCGGCCAAAGCCTGTGTGGCCCGTGCATGGCCACCCAGATCCCCTTCACCGGCGGCAGCGGCCGATTCCTCGACCGTGCTCTCGACGCCGCCACGCTCACCAAAGAAGCCGTGTTCACCACCAACGTGGTGCACTGCCACCCCCCGAAGAACCGGCCCTCACTGCCCCACGAGATCGACAACTGTCGCCCCTACCTGGCGCGTGAAATCGCCATCGTGGCACCACGGTTGATCATCGGTCTGGGCCGAGACGCCCGCGCCGCGCTCGAACTCCTCCAGCCCGCTGCGCCGGTCCTGCCATGGCCGTTCACCCGGCCCCGCAAGACCCCTGCCGCCACCGACCCGACGCTGCTGGTGTTCGCGCCCCATCCGTCGTGGATCGCCCGCCAACCTCGCCCCGTCCAGGACGACTACGTGGCCACCCTCACCAAGGCGCTGCGCTGGGGATTCGCTTAAGACCCACTACCACTACCACTCCCACGGCAGGCGAATCTCCGCCAATGCCATGGCACCGCCGGCTTGAACGCGCTGCCGGTGTCGCCTCAACCAGTCCATATGGTTCGGGTAGAAACCCGGTCTTGTCCAGGCACTCTCGAGTGAACCCGCCGGTATCCGTGGACGTCCGTTCAAACCCGGATAATTGGGCGGAAACATCAGGTACGGCTGTCCCTGCTCGTCAAGCACCATCTCGGACCCGTTATCGCTCGGGAACAGGAAGTGCCACGGCCACCATCGGCCGAGCCACCGAAAATCGTCGTCGACATAACCGCGGGACCGCGACAGCGGCGGCGCACGCAAGTACCCGTCCTCGAAATACTGCGGAGTCGAATCCGACCAAAGATAGTCCGCGGCCAACGCTTTGATGATCTGGCGGGCATTCGGCAGCGCGGCGCCCTCTACAACCTCAACAGATACTGCCGTGACAGGACCGCGGAACCGCACGCCGAGGGTGGGGAAATCCGGATCGACCTCAGCTGCGAGTGAGCCCGGCCTGATCTCGCACACCGCGTTGCCCCCACCGAGCACACTGAACGCCAGCGCCACCTCACGCGACCTACTCGCGTAGACGTACTCCCGGCACTCGGGTGACGCGTCGGCACGCACCGCGTGGCCACGCATCTGCGCCGTTTCAATTCGCCGCACGCTGAACGGATCGAGGCACAGGCCCAGGCCGTGCCAATACCGGACCCGTCGGCCCGGCTTCCTTTTCTTGGTCATAGCGACTCCGCGAGCGTGGGCGCCGGGAGCCGGTAGATCTGCGGCCGATCCGAGCCCAGACGTCCAGCGTTGACCATCACCGGCGCGATCCGCACCCGTCGCGTCTGCGTCCGGCCCGGCCCGAAATGCTGACGCCGCCAGTGACCGCGGCGGCGGTGCGGCGCGGTGGTGCGCCCGGTCGGCTCCCCCTTGGCCGTCGGCTGTGGGTCCGCCGGCGTCGTGGCCGCCACGTTGAGCACGTGCACCGAGTCCTCAGGGCGCTTCACCGCACCGGAGCTGGGCGCGGCCACGGACTCCTGCTCGTCCTCACCGCGCTTGTGACCGGGCCGGTGCCAGTCCGCCCAGGCGGCGACCGCCGCGGCGTTGGCGACGAGATTGGCGTAGCTCGTCGCACTACGAGAGGCCGGGATGACCCAGCGACCCAGAGTTGCGCCGGCCGTCGCCGACGGGATGGCCACACACCAGCCGAACAGGTCATCCAGACGTCCGTGCGCGTCGGCGAGCAGCAAGACGGCCTCGATGTGCGCGCCTCGCGCAGCTATCGCATCCCAGAACGCTGGAAGCGGCGACTGGAAGTTGTTGGTGGCGCCGATGATCATCTCGCGGCCGTCCGGCAGTTCCCGTCCGGAGCCGACCAGGTGGTCGATCCACCGCATCCTGGGATCATCGCGCAGCACCCCGTTGTCGATGGCCGGCAGCCGCGCCGGCTCGGCGAAGGTCACCAGCACCTGGGCGAAAGGCATCCGCAGATCCTCGACGTCCTCCCCCGACAGGGGCTCGGAGTCCAGGTAGGCCATGGTGTGTCCCGGCGGCAACCAGAACGGAACGGCCGATGCCGCCGCCACCGCGATCCGTCCGTTCGTCACCGTCCGGTGCCGGCCCCATGCGCCGACCGCCGACACCGCGTACCAGGCCTGCATCGCGGCGGCATCGGCCGGCGAAGGATACGGCGAACTGCCGGCCACCAGAGACGGAATCTGCGACCGCGACGCCGCCGTCACGTTGTGCTGCAGACTGCCGATGAACGCATCCGCAACCACCCGCGCTCCCGCTGCGGTGGCCTTGTCGCGCAGCGCCGCCGAACCGGTGGACAACTCGGTCACAGCGGGCACCGCGGCCGGCGCATCGACGGTCACCGCCACACCCTCCGGACAGCCACCCAGCATCCGAGACAACGGATGACCGGGGTCGGCGGCGATGTTCAACCACGGCGGCGGTGACTTGAAAGCGATCACCGCGGCGGTGTCCGCCGCGAGATCATCCATGTAGGCGTCCCACGCCGGGCCGTCGACATCGGTCACATCGCCGGGCAGCACCGTGCCCGTCGAGTAGGCCACCGACTTCGCCAGCGCCATCTTCTGCTCGGCCGTGAAGTCCAGCGCGGCGTCCTTACGGATGCCCCGCGCACGCTGAATCGCTTCGGTCTGAACGGTGCTCAGATGCGTGGAGACCACACCCTCGGTCAGATACGCCCGGTTGCCGGACAGGATCGCGTAGAACGACTCCGGCCCAAACCTTTCCCAGCCCCAATCCCCGATCCGAGACCAGTGACGGGCCAACTCCCGCGTCGCCTCGTCGAGCTGGCGCGACGCCACACGAATGGCGTCCCGGTCGACAGCGATGCGCTGCAGCTGCGGCGCGCACACCGCATCCCGCGCCGCGATCGCAGCGCTCAGCTCAGCGCGCAGTCGGGCATCCAACTCGGCGCGTTCCCGCGCCGTGGCCAGCCGCGCCAGCTCCTCGTCGAGCTGGGCTCGCACCTGCGCCAAATCGGTGGCCAGCTGCGCCGCGTCCTGATTGTGCTTGCGCTGCTTGTACTTACCTCTAGCCATCGACGTGGACCTCCTCGGGCAAGATGCTGTGCAATCCCGCCGCAATGAGACCCCGCGCGACCTGCGCGCGCCGTTCCCGCACCGCGGGCAGCCCCTCGGCGATCGCGTCACGGTGGCTCAGAACGTACGCCGGCGCCTCGTCGAGCAGATCCGCCACGCGTTCCACGTTGCGCGCGATCGTGTCTACGTGGCGCCAGTGCTTGTGAAACTCCTCGATGTCGGCGGCCACCTTCTCGCGGGCCTCTTCCAGCAGCGGGTTGGTCACCGCATCGCGATCCCGATAGGCCCGCGCTGTAGCCGACCGTAGGGCGTCCGGATTGGCCAACCCCTGCTCAAGGCTGGAGCGTTCCTTGATGGTGGCGCGCACCTGCTTCTGCAGGCGCTGCAACTCCTCGACATCCTCGGCCATGGCATCCCTCCCGCTCCGTGTTGCCGGCGTCGATGATGCTCCCCGAGTACGACACACCCCGCCCGCGCCGCCGTGTCCAACTCACCCGCAGAAAACCGGTGCCTGTCGGTGTCCGCATCCGGCTTTAGCATCACTTCTACCGCAGCACCACGGAGCTGGCGCACATGTTCGGGACACTGCACGCCAGCCACAACGGCAACCCGTACCGGGCCCGGCTGCGCGACCGCGAAGACATTGACCTTGAGCCAGAAGGGCAGGCAGCATGACCGGTCCGAGCCTGTTGGACGCCGCGGGCATCGACAACAGTCCGCTGCTGATGGTGGTCATCGGCGCGGTAGGTGTGCTGGCCGCTCTGGGGCTGCTGCGATTGCTTCGACGCATTAAGCGGCTGATCTGGATTGCCGCGGTATTAGCCGCCGCAGGCGGCGCGGGCACAGGCGGGGGCTGGGCCTTCCTCGACGCCCTCAAGACGCTGCGCTGAGACTGTGCGTCCCTAGAATCCGAACGCAACACGACGAGGTGAACATGCTTGAAGCCATCCACGCCAGCCACAACGGCAACCTCTACCGGGTCCAGCTGCGCGATCGGGACGACATCGCCGACCTGGTGCGCGAGCACCGCCTCGAAACGGTCGGCAGCCGCGACAACAGCGTCGTCTTCTGGTTCACACCATCCACCCACTGCTCCCACATGCAGCTCAACAAGCAGGCCACCGAACTGCTGCTGATGAGCACCGCATTCACCGCCCGCCAGGTGCCGCTGCTGCGCGGCAATATCGTCATCACCGGCAACGACGGACACGGTAACCCCGCCGAACTCACCCCTGCACAGATGAACAGGCTCATCAACAGCGAACCAACCGGCCGCCAGGAGTGGATCCTCAGCTGGCGGTTCACCCGCGACGAACGCGCCCGCCGACGCGCCTCCCGTTCCACCGAAGCCACCCGGATGGCCGCCATCGTGCGGTCCTGGCGGTAGCGCCGAACACCACCGACGGCCGCCGGCAGGCCGGTACCGTTCCGGCATGGCAGCCGAGCGCCGCGCCAACAAGGCCAACCCCACCCGCGAACGCCGCGCCGCGGCCAAGCGCCGCGCCGCCAAAAAGGTCGCTCCCACCGAACACCGCGGCCCGGTGTGCTCGTCCTGCGGCTACTTCCCTGCCGACCTCACCTCGACCGGCCTGCTTCCGCTGCACAACACCCCGCGCGGCGGCCGCTGTCACGGCACCAACGAGAAACCCATCACCGCGGTCGTCCCCGCCTGGCTGAAACCCGGAAAGTACGCACCAGCCTTCGGCACCCGATCCAAAGGTGTCCGCAACACCGCACCACCACCACGCACGCCCGGCACCCAGACCCCCAAACTCACCGACCGCACCGATCTGCCCGATAGCCGCGCCGACACCGACCGAGTACGTCATCCCGGCACCGTCTCCGGCGGCGCGCCGAGCCTCGGCCGGCGCCGCTGATGCCGCGTCGCTCACCCTGGCTCGACGAACGCACAGCCCTGCTGATCAGCCTGCTCACCGACCGCCACCACCTGCCCATGACCGACGGCCTCGAAGACGCGGTACGCCAAGACATCAGCGACCACCTCGACTTCGTAGCCCGCATGATGCGCATCGGCCGCCAGGCCGCCAAGGTCTACGTCACCGACGACGTGATCGGCGAGCTGGCCGGCCGCATCGCCGCCGGCGTCGCCGAAGCACACGGTGTCGTCGACCTCACCACCGAACGACGCAAACGCCGCTAACCCGCAGACGCGCGACGCTGCAGAGTCGTTCGCCACGACCCTCAGCGTTCGCCGGGCTGGCTGTCGTCTCCACCGCCTGCCTCTCGCGGCGGAGCGGAGACCCCCACACCGGTGTGGCCGGGCCAGCGCCTGATGAGCGCCACGACGGCGGCGATGAATGCGGCCACAGCCGCCCCGACGGCAGGCAAGCCGTCGGTGGACCCGGTACGCAGGACTACCACCGCGCACAGCACCAGGTAGGCAACAAAGCAGCCGGCGATCATGAGAGCAATCTGGGTCACAGCGTTCACGGTTCGTCCCTTCCATTGGGTGAAGCGAACCCAGTGAACGTCGTGGACGTGCGTTCTATCGAAAGCTAGAAACGGTCAGCGCGCAGTCGGGCGAGCTTGCGGTCACCGGCCTCGACAGCTCCCGGCACTGACATGTCTGGCTCGGGTGATCCCTCGACGACGCGGATCACCATTCCGATGCCGTAGCTCAAGTCCGGAAAACACAACAGGCCATCGCTGTCGGCCATCTTCCACCTCGGCTCGCAGTGGGAGGTCTCTACTGCGGGGGCGCGAACCGTCACCGAGATGTCGACAGTGGAATCAGGCTCGGTGTCGGCGATCGGCACCCACGGTGGCGATCGCACTAGCCCGTAGCTCGTGGCAGGCCCCACCCGTATGAGCCGGCGTCCCACCCACGGAACTGTCCCAGCGTTGTACAGCCGCCACGACTTGGTGAACTCCAGATTGGGCGGAACGTCAACACCATCGCGCACGGTGAGATCGGCAAGCCATCGCACATCGTCACCCGGAACTCGTCCCCGCTGAGGTGGCCGCGATGGGCGCGAGCGGGGCGGATCAGCGATCCGCACCTGTTCCCACATCTCAGTCAGAAATGGCTGCCCGTTGTTGAACATCTCGTCGTAGAACCACACCAATTCCCTTCCCTGAGAGGGTGTTCGGTCCCTGGAGATGTCCTCGGCCTGGTACAGCGCTTTCACATGCCAGTACGTGCGGTCGGCGCCACCATCAATCAACCGCTGGAGCGCGCCAGCGACAACGGGATCGCACCCCCGATGCCCCTCGGCCTGGAAGCGGCTGATCTCCTCATGCAACCTGGTCACCGTCCACACGAACTCACCACTGTCGTCGAGAAGACGCCGCCGAGTCGACCGCATGTGCGCGGCCAGGTCATGACGCGTCACCATGTGCTGCCTCCCCGCCTCCCGGAACACGCGCCGGGTGCACCGCCGCGTTGAGGCCTGAACGTAGCGCGCACAAGCCTTCGGGGCAGGGCTCCCCGCTCTCTGACGGCATCGCGTCGCTCCAGCCCAACAGTTGGCTCCAACTGCGAGGATCGAGGTCGACCTCGAAGGAAGGACAGCAGCCGATGACGACCGACCCGGTTGACCTCTCCGGTTTCACGGGGTGGGTGCCGTTCGCCGAACTGCCCACTGCCGGCGTCCCGACTGGGCCGGGTGTGTACGTCATCGTGCGCACCACCGACGACCCACCCACATTTCTCGACGTCTCCCCGGCGGGGCACTTCAAAGGAAAAGACCCCACGGTGCCCGTCGATGAGCTGCAGCAGCTGTGGGTGCCCGGCACCCGCGTCGTCTACATCGGCAAGGCCAACCACGGCGGAACTCGCCGACGCGGGCTCTGCAAGCGGCTCGACGAGTTTCGCCGCTTCGGTGCCGGCGAACCTATCGGCCACTCCGGTGGCCGCCGGATCTGGCAGCTCGCCGACCACACCGACCTCCTCGTCGGATGGCGTGAAACCGAGGACACCGAAGCGGCCGCCATCGAGACCGCCATGATCGCCCAGTTTCGCGCCCACCACGGCCGTCTCCCGTTCGCCAACATGCGCGCCTGATGCGCCCCGACGACTGGGCGCCCGCTTCGTGCGGGCATCGCGGCTGTCGGTTAAAACCAAGCGAAGCGCGCGCCCTGGTGGCGGTCGCCGCGGTGCTCGCCGACCCGGACCTAACCCGTATCTGCGCCCAAGATCCCGCGTTCGCCGGCGGGCCCATGCCCGACTTCCGCTCGCCTCGCCACGTCGTCGAAGTCAAAGAGTTGACCAGCCGCCCGCTGCGGGGGTTCAACGCCGCCTACAACAGGCAACCGCGATACATCCCAATCCCGACCCTGCGCCACCTGTGGGCCGCCTCGGTGGACGTCTCGGTCGCGGCCGCGGTTTATGAGGGCGATCCTGAGACGCCGGTGGTCAATACGTTGATCGCGACGTTGACCGAGATGGTCGAAGATCTCGAATCCCGTGGATACACAAACTCATTGCATGACCATGACAACTTCCCGCGCTACGCGAAGGAACTCGGCTTTTACTGCGATCTCACCGTAGTGCCAGACAGCGACCTGAAGCCGGGGATCCTGTTGGCGGGCACCATCGTGGGGCGCCCCCGCGCCCTCAACCTTGACGTCGACATCACCGCGCTCCTGCAGGACTGGCTCGACTCAGATCAATCCTCTAATGCCCGCTACTCGCTCGCTGGCCGCGGCGGAGTTCACGTGCTGGCCGTCGTCCCGAGCCGCGACGGCCCGGCCGCAACGGTGATCGACGCCGTGCGCGAGACGCCCGGCGAGGTTCCTGAGGCCGCGCTTCGGCTACCCGACGGCATCGACGTCCTGATCGCCGTCACTGATACCGACGTCCTGAGATTCACCCCCGCAGACGGGTGGTCGCGTCATAGCGCGCCGCACATCGAGTGACCGCCGGTGGTGTCGGTCGCGACGACCACAATGGGCCAGGTGACCGAGAACGCCAGCCCGCACCCGCACCACGTGGTGCAGAAGCCGCGCAAGCGGACAACCCCGGTCGAGGTCGCCGATTTCACCATGCTGGTGAAAGTGCCGGGTCAGCCTGAAGCCATCAAGGCCTTCACCGACGACGAAGCCGAGGAAGCACGCAAGTACGCCGCCGATACCGGCGGAACCGTTGTGCCACTGCCGCTTCCACCCCCGGACGGCTACACCACCGACGACGCCGGCAACCTCATTCCGTTGCCGCCGCCGACCTGCGCCGGGATGGCCGACGGACCCCAGCCCGAGCCCGGCGATGTCACCGGCTGACGGCCAGCAGGCCAGCCTGGATCTGTGGCCGCGAGAGCACGACCTGCCACCCCGATGGGACGGCCTGCCCGTGCAGTGGGGCGGCTGGTCTGACACCGCCGGCATGATCATCTGCCCGCCGCCGCGGCGTCCTGAGCGCTGCCCGCGGTGCGGCGCCACCGCGGCCGCGTTGATCAACACCGGCCGAATCTTCACCGATCCCGCCAGCGCTCCGCCGGCGATCGGCCGCGCCCGTATGCAGCGCGGCCGCCACCTCATTGGGCTCATCTCAGCGTTCCGCTGCCCGCACTGCGAGCACGATCGCGTCCTCGACCCAGCCGGCCAGGAGTGGGATCTCGACGAGACCGACTACACCGACGACGGATCCTGGGACGTCAACGCCTAAGCCTGCTCGGTGGGCAGGACCACCGTGAACGTGCCGTCGCGCGGCGGATCGTCCGGATCGAACCCGAACAGCGCGCACAAGCACTCGTCTCCACCCCACATCGAGCACAGCTCGGCTCTGCAGCTGCTCACGATGTCTCCCCGTCGCGCCCGCGGACCCGCCGCCACCATCGGGCGACCGGCCCCGCGGCAGAGTCGGGCGGCAGCGACATCCTGATGCCTGCGATGTGGGTGACCTCCTGGAGCTGCCCATCAGGGGTGGTGCGGTAGGACGTGCCGGTGTTCGTGCCGCCGGCCTCGGTCAGCATGTCCACGATGCGATCCCGCATCGACTCCTGCTCGGCGCCCCACCAGGCGTCCACGGTGTTCAGGACGTGACTGACCGCCGCCGACGTCGGCCGCGGCGGCGGGGCTTCGGCGCTGGCCGGCGTCCACCGACCCACCACCGGCAGCCACTGGTCCCACGCCGCCGCCAGGGCGTCAACCTCGTCCGACAGCTCAGGGGCCACCGACTGGAACATCGCCTGCACGAAAGCCGCATTCGGCAAGTCCTCGACGTGCGGCCCACCGGACGGGCAGGACCTCGCGAACGCGATCACCGCTCGGGTCACCTCGAGTCCGGCCTTGAAGTCAGCCTGCAACGCGCCCACCGGAGGGGCGGCGTCCTGAGCGGCCGCAGCCGCCATCTCCTCGTCCAGGCGGGTGTTGGCCCGCACCCACGCCTCGTAGGCGCTCCCGACGGCAGCCAGGGCCTCGTATTCGGCGTACCTGCTCAACGCCAGTCCACTGCCACGGCCAAAGCGGCGCACACCGCCCGCATCCGATCGTCAGCCAGCCGACCCAGCCGGGAACCCAGTGCCGCCACCGGCACGCTCTCGACGAGATCGAGGTTCACCGCCGCCCGCTGCGGCACCGGATCCGCGCCCGGCTCCAGGACGACCTCACTGGCCAACCCGCGCACCGTCGTGGTGCACGGCGCGACCAGGACACGGCGCAGCCGGGGAATCGCGACATCGCGCGAGAGCACGACCACCGGGCGCGGCGCGGCGTCGGTGGTCTCGCACCACCACAGCTCCCCGCGCGCCGGCAGTGTCACCGTCGCCCCGCCGACTGTCGCCAGGCCGCGACGTCGCCCCAGTGGTCGGGCTCATCGGCCGGATGCTCGTCGTAGGCCGCGTAGCTGGCGTCGACCTCGGCGGCCCGGTTCGCCGCCAACAGCGCGGCCAACGCAGTGTCGAGCAGTGCGTGATCCTTCGCGCCGGGCATCTGCTTGCGCACCTGGTCCAGCAGATCGGTATCCACCGTCGTGCTCACCCGTGTGCGCGGCATGCCACAAGTGTGGCACGCGTGCGGGACACCAACGCGCAGTCGAGCGGTCACTGCGGTGGGCGCCCGAAGGCCTCGCGCAGCAGGCTCAACGCGACCCCGGTGGCGGTGATTGCCTGGCCGATGTCACCGGTGACGTACGCGTAGGCGATGCCGACACCGACGGCTGCCACCGCGCGGGCGATGCCGTGTGCGCGATCGCGGCGGGGAGCGTTGCCATTGGTGTCGTCCTGGGGGTGGTGCTCGGTCATGTGGTGATCCCTTCTCGGTGCTGTTGAGCTGCACGCTTCCCGAATCCAAGCGCGGTGGCACGCGCTCAAAGGTGCCGAGTTGGCGGGGCTCAAATGGCCGAGTTGGCGGGACAAAAGGTCACTTACATTGATATTGGATATGGTCAGTTACTCCGCTAACTAGGTATCCGCTATATAGGTACTCTCGTTGTGTGAGCACATCGGAATCCGGCGTCGACGAACCAGGTGCTGCGATATCTCTAGGAGGCCCGAGCGTGGAGTCGACGTCCACGACGGGCCCACAGCGAAGCGTCGGCCCGTCGTCGTGGACGGATTATCTCTAGGAAGTCGTTGACGGCGGCGCTGCTCGTGTTCAGTCGCGCCGAGCCCCCTGTCCATCTCGACAACTGGAGCTAGCGCGTCGCCTCGTTGTCGTTCGGCGGACTACCGACCAGCCTGGCGAGGAGCTCGACTCCGCGAAGGATGTCTCCGGACGGCCGGTCGGCGAGGTTTTCGGTCGCCAGGAGGGTCGCGTAGCCGTGAGACATCGACCAGCCGGCGATGACGAGGCTGGCAACGTCGGCATCGGTGAGGGTATCGGCATCGCAAACACTGGCTAGGCTTCGCCGGGCGGTTCCGTAGAGGATGTCGAAGGCCGCTGTCCGAGCCTGCTTGAGGTCTCGGTCGTCCTGATGGCATAGGTAGGGGCGGAACAACACCTCGTAGAACCCACGGTTCTCGAGTGCGAACCTCACGTACTCCGCGCCCCCGTACAGGAATCCCCGATCACCAGATGCGGCTGGCTCGATCGCCTCCGCCATTCGCCTAAATCCTTCTGTGGCAACGGCGGTGAACAGACCGGTTTTGTGGGCGAAGTGATGAGCGAGGGCCGCGTGTGTCACACCCGCCCTTCGTGCGATTCGGCGCATCGAAGCTGCCGAAATGCCCACTTCCTCGACCTCGGCGACCGCCGCGGCGACCGCCGCTGCTCGGAGGTCACCGTGGTGGTAGTGCCGGTGCTCCCCAGCTTCAGACATTGCTGCAGGATACTGCGTAGACGATTTTGCCATTGATAAGTTTGCAGATCATCGCTACTTTAACCATTGGTAAGTTCGTCAGGCGAGCCGCGCGGAGAAGTGCCCATGGAATCGTTCGACGTTGTCGTGGTGGGTGCGCGTTGTGCTGGTTCAGCGCTCGCCATTTACTTGGCGCGGGCCGGCATGCGGGTCTGCCTTATCGATAAGGCTGCCTTTCCGAGTGAGACACCGTCCACCCATGTGCTGCAGCCCCGGGGCGTGGCGATCCTTGACGAACTCGGCGCGTTGGAGCCGCTGCTGGCTCGCAGTGCGGCACAGTTGGACCGATTCAGCGTGGTGATCGACGACATCCGCATCGACGGTGTCCTCGATGACCGATACACACATCCGGGACTAAACGTGCGCCGGACGATCCTCGATCAGGCCTTGCTGCAGATAGCCAGGGACGCCGGTGCCGATGTGCGAACCAGATGCCGAGTCACCGGTGCCCGCAGGTCCGGCGGAAGAGTCATCGGTATCGACACCGCGCACGGGCCACTGGAAGCTGGTCTGGTGGTCGGGGCTGACGGCCGCGGGTCGGTGATTGCCGAGTCGGTGGGCGCGCACAAGTACCTGGTAAAACCTGCGGGGCGTATACCGGTCTGGGGCTACTTTGCCACTGGGCCGCACGAACCCCGACTACGGATCGGTCGAAAAGGCAACCTGGCCTTCCTCGCCAGCCCGACAGACTCGGGCCTGTACATGGCGACGGTCGCTGTCGACCATGACGCTGCGCACAATTTCCATCGGGATCGAGAAGCCAATTTCCGCAACGCAATTCGCGCCTGGCCTGAGCTCGATGACATCGTGGGCGGCGCCGAACGTGACGGTCCGCTGCGGGTGATGGCGAACTGGCACAGCTACTTTCGGGAATCGGCCGGACCGGGGTGGGTACTGGTCGGGGATGCCGGGCATTTCAAGGATTTCACCCCCGGTCAGGGCATCTCCGACGCGCTCTGCCAGGCCAAGGCGCTGTCGACGGCCATCAGCGCATCGGCCGGCTCGGCGACCGCCCAAGACGAGGCGATGAAACGCTGGTGGCAGCACCGCGACCGCAGTTCCTACGACATGTACTGGTTCGCCATGCAGATGGCCCCACCAGGGGCACCTTCACCGCTGGTCACCGAGCTCCTCCGGCGGGTTGCAAACGATCCGGACGGCGCGGCCACCCTGCTGCGAGTGATCAACCGCGACCTTCAGTCGACCAAGCTGTTCACCACCTCGCGCCTGCTCGCCGCAGCCTGTACGACACTTCTCAATCACCCGGAGCAGCGGCGGGCTACGTTCGCCGAGATCAGGGCCCAACTCGCAACGGAGATTGAGAAGTTCCGCGCCAGACTAAGTTCCTCACGAGGCCGCAATCATCGCATCGGACAGCGCGACTAAGATTGGTGCACAAGCCATCCGGACACGACTGGTCCCCGTTAGCGGGCAATCCAACCGTGGGCGGCTGCTGACGGCGCTAAGACGGACAAGTTGCTGCTGCGGGAGTGCGGATTTCGAGGAGTCGGCTGCGGAGCGCTTCGTTTTCGGTGCGTAGCTGTGCGATCTCTTCGGTGAGCTCACGGTTTCGGGCGATGGCGGCTGCCAGTTTGGTGCGGAGCGATTCGATGCTGGCGGCGGATTTAACTCCGGTCGCCGCCGCGGCACTGGCGGTGGTCCTGAGAGTGGTGATGTCATTGCGGAGTTGGCTGTGCTGGTAGAGGAAGCTGGTTGACACACTCGCCTCACGGGCGACGGCGACGAAGGTGACGGGTTCACCGGTGTTGCGCAGTTTTGTGATCGCCCTGCGGGCGCGCGCTGCGGCGTCTGCGGTGCGAGCGGCGGCAGCTTCGCCCAGGCGGGCGGTGCGGCGTTCGCGGTCACCGGCGCTCACTGGGCGTCCTGCGAGGTCTTCGGGTCGATTTCGCTGATCAGCTTGGTGACTTTGTCGAGCATCGCCGTGTTCAACTCGACGGCGGCTGTGTCGCCGCATTCGCGGGCGTCCGCGGTGAGGCGTTGCAGTTGGTCGCGGTGGGCGATGTGGGCGCCGAGGAAGACGCGGCCGCCGGGGTCGTGGAAGGAGCAGTCGAGGCAGGGGTTGGGCCGGAATTCGCAGCGTTGTGCCGTTGGGAGAGTACAGAATCCGTTGGGCAGAGCCATGGTGAATCGGGCCCGGAGTCGCTCAACATCGGCATCGGTGTTGGTCGTGTCGGCGGTGGCGCTGTCCCAGAATTCGCGTGCTTTGCGGGCGAGGGTGTCGTCGGTGATGCGGGCGTATGCAGAGGTCATGGTGTCGCTGTGGTGGCCGAGGAAGTCACGTACTTCTTGTTGGGTCCACCCGTTGTTGAGCAGCGTGGTTCCGATGGTGTGCCGGAAGCGGTGCACGTCGCCGCCGGAGATCGGCTCGCCGGTGATGGTTGAGGTGGTGATCCCGTGTTCGGTGAACAGGGCGGCGAGTCGGTGCCGGAGGCCGCTGGTCGACCAGGGTTGGGTGCGGCCGGCGGCGGCGTTCGACCGAGCGCCTGGGAATAGGTGTTCGGCGTCGGGTCCGTAGGTGTCGCGGACGCGGGTCTGCTGGTCGAGGACGATTGTTGCGAGGCTGTCGGGGATGGGGAATCGGCGCCATGCTCGGGTTTTGGGCATCCAGTATTCGATCCAGTAGCCCGCGTCGGAGCGGTGCAGGCAGTCGATGGGCAGTGCGACCAGTTCGGAGATGCGGCAGCCTGCCCACCGGGTCGTGGCGATCATCGACCGCAGGGTGGGGTCGGTTGCGGGGTTGTCGACGATCAGTGTGTCGACGCGGTCGATCACGTCCGGCGGGAACGGGCGGGGGCTGCGGGTCTTGCGGTGCACGTTTTCGCCTCGTCGGAGGAACACCGCCGCCCCGAGATCGGGCACGATCTGGGTGTCGTGCAGCGACTCCAGCAGGTAGGCAGCGGTATTGGCGAGCCGGGAGTCCGCTTCGGTGTCCGGTCGACGCGTCCACGCCAGGTAGTCAAGGAAGACCGGCCTGGTCACCGCGCACGGCTCCGGCTGCTCGTCGTCGCGGGTGAGGAACCGGGCGAGTTGGCGGGTGGCGCGCACCCACTGGGTCAGCGTTCCCCACGACATGGTGGCGGTGGTGAGCTGTCGTCGTGCGAGTTCTTTGACCGCAGTCCGCAGCCACGGCAGGGGCACCGTGGACCAGTCCACGGCTGTGTGTGTCGATCCGGATTGGGTTGCGTCGAGGACGAATTCGAATCCGTCTCGCCAGTGCCAATGGTCGTCGGCCCACAGGTTGGGGTTGGTGGCGCCGTCGAGGAGCCGGAAGAAGCGCCGAAGGTAGGGCGCGCACAGCGAGTCGAACGAGCTGGTGTGCGGCCAATGTTGCCGGCACAGCAGAAGCCAGTCCTCAGTGGGTCGCTCGGTAAGCGAGTCGGTGATTCGCCCGTCGGCGGTATCGATGAGCACCATGAGGAAGCGGCGGAGGCTGGTGTTGGGGGTCCAGTCGCCGCGGCGGACCTTGGTGGCAACGACGAACCGGATCTCATCGGCCGCGACCTGTGGTAACCGCCCGAAGTCGACGACTTGGGCCGAGAGGTAGCCGCGCGGGGCGCCGACCGGCCGGGCTTCGAAGTTCGCCCAAGCGGTGAAGTCGGCGGGCTGGCCGGCGCGGAACCATTGGAAGTAGTGCGCGTAGCACAATCCGCGTCGTTCGCCGGTGGTCTGGGGGCCGCCAAGCCAGTACCGCTCGTTCTTGCATGCGTCGACGGCGCAGGGGTCGGTGGCCCGGCGGCGGCGGTCTCCGGCTGTTTCGACGACCTGCCACGTCGGCTGACACCACGGCCCGTCGGGCACCTGTAGCGGCGAACGGCGACCTCCCCGGGAGGAGCCTCGCTGGGATTCAACGTTTCTCACGGCCTGCCCCGGGCTGCGGTGGCGCCCACACCAGACGCTCGGTGCGGCGCAGCCGGTCTGCCAGGTCGTCGCTGGCGAGGTGGATATAGACGTCGGCGCTGGCGGCGTGAGATTGCCCGAGCCGGGCGGCGATCTCGGCCGATGTCCAGCCGGCCTTCGCCAGGGCGGTGGCGTGGGTGTGGCGCAGCATGTGCGGGTGCAGCCCGTCGAGACCCGCAGCCGAGCCGATATGTTCGATGATCTGGTAGGCGTTCGAGTACGACAGCGGTCCGCCGATCGGGGGCCGGGACAGGTTGACGAAGACGTAATCACTGTCTATGCCGCTGATCTCACCGAGTAGGTAGGCGGCGTACAGGTCGAAGAACCGGCGGGGCGCGTCCACCGCGAACTGTGCGCGCTGCTTTGACAGCGCCCCGTTGGTGTTGTCTTCCCGGCGACATACCTGAACTCGCTTGCGCATCGGGTCCAGGTCGGCGTGCCGCAACCCCAACGCCTGCCCGATCCGCAGCCCCAGGTCATACAGCGCGGAGAGCAGCAGCCGGTCGCGGCAGGTCGACGCCGCCGCCAGCAACGTCGCGAAGTCCGCCTCGAAGTCGATCGTCTGCACGGTCTCCGCGGGCTGTTTGCCCGGCCGGGTCAACCGGGAGACCGCACTCGGGTGTCGTTGCTCGATGTGGGACAGGAAGTTGTGTGACCGGCGCGGGAGCCGAGATGGGTTGCGGGTCAACACGAGATCCTGCGGTCCGCGGCCTTCTACACGATGGAACTCGTAGAACTCGCGGACGGCCGCGCTGACCGCCTTCACCGTTCCCGGCGCCCGGCTGCCCGTGCGGGTCGGCAGAGGCGGCAAACCGGCGGACAGGGCGCCCACAAAATCGCACAGTGCGTCGAATACCACGGCGTCCCAGGGGATTCCGCGCGCGCCCAGCCACCGGTAGAACAAGCTCAGGTGGCGTGCATACGAGCGGACGGTGTTCTGGGAACGACCGACCGCGCGCAGCCAGTGCAGGAACTGCTCGACCTCCCCGATCGGTAGGCCCGATGCGTCCACCACGGTCCACGTCGCCCGTCCGTGGATGGACACCGGTGCCGCCCTCACTCGGCATCCCGGGTTTCCTCGGGGCGCCGGGGCCGCCGCACCTGGATGTCGGGCCGCAGGTCTTCCTGCGGTTCGCGAGACGGCATCGGCTCGGCTGCGGCGGTGTCAGTGGGCAGCGCCCCGGGCAGCCATTTCATGTCACGATTGCGCCACGTCGCGTATTGGGCCTGCACTTTGGCCATGGGGACCTCGAAGCGGTCCCAGTCGACACCCGGGGCGCTGACCCAGATCCGACGGATGTGGGTGTCGGTGACGATGTCGTAGTCCCACGTGAGCTCGCAATGAGTGGGATCGCCGACCAGGCCCAGGGTCGCCGAGTCCTGGGTGAAGAACGCGGTCCGCCGCGGGGTGGTCGGTTCCATCTCGTTGTGGTGGATCATCATGTGTGTCTTCCCGCGGCTGCTGATCTCGGGCCAGCGGTAGGGCTTCACGACGGTGTGTCCGGGTGGATGCATTCCGTGCGTGCTCAGCCATACATCGGTGCCCGCCGCAACGGCGGCCGCCACATAAGCGCCGCGTCCGAGCCCTTGCATCACCGTCCGAAGATGCGCGGAGTGCCTCGCCGACAACGCATTCCAGTCATCGACCGCAGCCAGCAGCATCGCTCCCACCCCGACCGTCACCTGTTTGAGCAGCCGCCGGGCCTCCTTGCGAGAGACCGGACCCTCGGGTGCGGTGGGTTGATCCATCGGAGCTGTCACGACCCCGCCTTTCAGCCGAAAACCTTGCATAGAATCGTGCAGACCGTGGTAAGGTTTTGGTCTGGAAGACACGCCGTTCGCGCACGGGGCCGCAGTTTGGCGAGCGCCCGGGCCGAAAATTGGCTATCGTCACACCAGCCACACACGTCCCACGCCGGATAGCGAGTGTGAACTGGGAAAACGCAGATCAAACGGTGTTTCTACGCGATTCCGCGGCAACGACGGGCTAGTGTCGGAAGACAGCACCGAGACGGATGGGAGGCGATCTGTGACGGCACCGAATCCGTACGACGACGCGGCGAACAGCGTGATGGTGCAGTTGACCCGACTGTCGTGTGGATGGTCGAAAAAGCGGTTGGCCGACGAGGCCGCGGTATCCGCCTCACACGTCAGCAGAGTGGAGGCGGGACTGCTGCCCCTGGCGGGGAAGGCCTTGCTCGACTACGCGCAGGCCATGGGATGCCGGCCGGAGGCGTTGTGTGTGCCCTTCACCCGGTCCCCCGCTCAGGGCAGCCATTTCCGGGCCAACCTGAGTGCGGCTGAGTGGAAGCGTGACCGCGTGTGGGCCCGGGCGAATCTTGTCGCGATGCGGATCGGCCGCCTGGTGTCGCACGCCGACATCAACCCCAAGCTCGCGCTTCCCGATCTTGACCCGGCCGACTTCGCGTCCGAGCTCGGCGAGATCACCGTCGCCCAGGTTCTGCGCCGCTTGTGGCGTATCGCCGGCCCGATCCGGTCCATGACCGAATTGCTCGAAGCCGCAGGCGTGTTCGTTGTGGTCGACGACTTTCTCGACGACGAGATCGACGCGGTGACCCTGCGTGCAAGTGAGCATCACCCGCACCTGGTGTATGTCAACGCGGCCCGGCCGCCCGACCGCATGCGGATGACGCTGGCCCACGAACTCGGTCATCTCGTCATGGACGCGATGACACTGGTCAGCCCCGCCGAAGTCGAGCGCCGGGCCAACAGTTTCGCCGCCGAGTTCCTTGCACCTATCGGCGATATCGGCTTCGACTTGGACCGCGTGTCGGTGCGGACCGTGCACGAACTCGACGAGCTGCGTCTCACTTGGGGTGTGAGCGCGTCGTCGCTGGTCGTGCGGGCCCACGAGCGCGGTGTGCTGTCCGGATATCAGTACCGGTCGATGTTCCGGCTGCTCAATGAGACCGGCCGCATGTACGGCCCACGCCCGGGCGTGGCCGAGGAGGTGCCCCAGCTCGTTGGCACCGTACTCGACCAACTCACCGCCGCCGGCTACACCAGCAACGAACTCGACGACATCACGCTGCTCACCAGCGCGCAACGCGGCGCTCTCTTCGGATCGGCAAGCAACGGGCCCCGCGCCCGGCACCTCAGCATGGTCTAGCTATCGGGCGCGATCGTGGGCTGGAACCGCACCCCGGTCCGCGACGAGCAGTGGAGGGCGCCGGTCCATTGGACTAAGCAGGGGCAAGCTCTTGAGCAGGACCGCGCCGCAGGCGGCCGCCATCACCGCGTGGTACGAGACAGCGCACGAGCCCTCGGACGGGTGGTCCTCCAACGCAGAAACCGGCGTCTGTACGCCGAACTGCGGTGGCAGACCAACAACAAGCAATGCAGCCAGTACCTCTGCGAGGTCTCCGCCAAGAACCGAACCGCCAACCTCGCCGCCGGCTGGCGACACGCACACAGCAATGGCCTGACCGAAAGCCCTCCTCCAGCGAGAGACGCCATTTGATTGTCACTGTGATGCTGGGCATCATGGCCTGGGCTACTCCCGCTCACCGGTGGCCTCATAGACGATCCAGGTTCGGTCAAAGTATGTGGTCACGTCCCACGGGCTGCATGCCCAAGCTTGGTCAGAACCCGTTGCGAGGTCCGGTGTTGGGGGTCAACGATGGCCACGACCCGTTCGGTTCGGTTGATTAACGCCCAGCCCAGGCACGCTGAAGCGGCTTCCGTGGCACACCCGTGTCCCCAATACTCCCGAGCGAGGTGAAACCCCAGTTCCAAATCCGGCCGCCCAGGCAAGAACTGCAACCCGCAGTCACCGATCAAACACCCGAATCATTCAGCGTCACAGCCCATTTGCTCACTCCATAACACTCATGGTGGGCGATCAAGTCGATGACACGTTGGCGCGTTCCGTCCGCGTCGCGCACCCCGCCCGGGATGAACCGCGTGACCGCGGGGTCGGAATACACGACATGCATGGCCTCGACGTCGATTAGCGTCAGGGGCCGAATGGTCAGCCGCTCGGTGCGAAAAGGTAAGGCGATTGGCGGCCCCGATGATGCAGGATCGATAGCCATGACCTCGCTCCTTTGGGATCAGCACACCTGTCTGCCCTTGCAGCCCGACGCCGACGTGGACCTGCTGACCCGGTATCAGCGTGATGGCGGCGCATTCGTGTCCGTCAATGCAGGGTATTCGCCGCACAGCTTCAACGCCACCATGGCGCTGCTGGCGCACTATCGTGCCGCGGTCGATGCGCACCCATCGATGGAACTGGCGGCCAGTTCCGATGACGTCGCCGCGATTACCGGCGCTGGACGTATCGCCGTGGTGTTCGACCTCGAAGACTCACGGCCCCTCGATAACAACCTCGACAACCTGGTCACGCTCTCTGAGCTCGGCGTGCGCACGTTGTTGCCGACCTACAACCACGCCAACCGCGCCGGCCATGGCTGCCTGGACACCACCGACGGTGGCCTCACGACGTGGGGCCGGGCGATCATCGCCGAAATGAACGCCGTCGGCATCGTTCCCGACGGTTCGCACTGCAGCCCTCGCACCGGGCTCGACATGTGCGACACCTCAAGCGGCCCGGTCATTTACAGCCACTCCTGCATGCGGGCAGTCTGGGATCACCCGCGCAACATCACCGATGACCAGGCTCGAGCGTGCGCCGCCACCGGTGGGGTTATAGGAATCACCGGCGTCGGTATTTTCCTGGGCCCCAACACGCCAACGCTGGAGGCGATGACGCGCCACCTCGAGTACGCCGTCGACCTGGTGGGCATCGACCACGTCGGCATCAGCACCGACTTTTCGTTCGACTATGCGGACTTCGTCGAAGAACTCACCCGCAACCCTCACCTGTTCGATGCCAGCTATACCCGATGGGGAGCGATTCAGTGGATGCCACCCGAAACGCTTCTAAGTCTTGGTGAGCACCTGAGGGAACGGGGTTGGTCCGACGAAGACATCCGCGCAGTCCTTGGAGGCAACTTCTATCGCGTAGCGCAACGCGCCTGGCAGGCTTAGCCCCAAGTCACCGCTATCGGGTAAAGCGGTTGGAATCCTCGCGGCGGGCAGACCGACTCGCGGAGTGATCGCAACTCCGCTAGGGCGACGGCGCGACGGAGGCGCTTGTTGGAACGTGCACGGAGGGCGTGCTGACCTCGGTCTGCGTCACCGGTGGAGGCTCGAGGTTCTCGTGTGTACTTGTCGGCGCGGGACGGGTGATCGCAGCGGCGATCAGTACGCCGACCCCGAGAACGAGCATCGCGATGTAGAACGGAGCGATCGACCATGACCTCCAGACAGACCGCTCGGGCACGTACGCCTGCTTAAACTTCTGCCACTTCGTTTTCTCCGGAGTACCGTTCGGCGGTGGCTCGTCAGCATCAGTCGGATCGAGAGTGAACCGAGGGACCATTCGCTCAGCTCGCGCCACGGTGTTGTAGAGCTTCCGGAACGCCTTCTCGCTCCGCAAGTAGTTGGCGTCGAGGTACGCGAAGAGGATCACCGCGATTACTCCGAGAAGCGCGAGCGGCCACAGATGCTGGGTCAGTGCAAAGCCAAATGCTGCGGTCGTGACCGGAAGGAGCCACCCTTTCGCGGACGACGACGCCGCGGACTGCCGCGTCACCACCGCCTGGATGTAGTCGAGATGCTTGCGTCGATCCTCGGGCGACAACTCCGGCTGCGCGGCTGGCGGTGTGAACTGGACCGCGGCCCTCACGCGACGCAGAGCCTCGTCCTTACTGGCCTCCGAGTAGTCAGTCTCGGGTGGCCATATCGGCCCCATCGCGTCCCCGCTGCGCCGTGGGACCAGGTGCACGTGAAGATGCGGAACCGTCTGGGTAGCGGCCTCGCCGTTGGACTGTATGACGTTGAGGCCCTCCGGCAGCAATGCCGAACGCAATGCGGTTGACAGGCGCAGAACCGCGGTCGATAGCTCAGCCGATTCCTCCGGTTCCAATCCCCAGATGTCTTCCATGTGCCGCTTGGGCACCACGAGAACATGACCTATGACGGCGGGTTCCGTCGGAAAGAAGGCGACGACGTGCTCGTTCCGATACACCTCCCGAACATCGGGATCGCCGCCGGCGACGATGGCGCAGAACGGGCACAGCTCAGAAGTCACAGCAGTCGAGTCTTGGCCTGCGCAACCCAGCTCTCCAGATTGTTGGACAGGTTCGCGTAGGTGGCCTTGGTGTCAATTTGTCCTTGCCAGTTCGTCTGGGTCGGGTCGAACACGGGAACACCACTCACACCCGGAACCTTGGTGAACGGGTCCGCTCCGCGGCTGTCGACAGAGCCCATCGACGACAGACCGTGAATCCGTACACCGACGAGCGGCTTCTTGTCGTTCCATGCCTTCTCGATCTCGTACAGCACCCACGGTCGGGACGCGGTTTCCTGACCGATCAGAACGACAACAGCGCGCTTGTAGGCCATCTGCTTGTCGATCCAGTCCTTGATCGCTTGCTCACCCTGCCGACGCACCGCCTCCCACTGCTGGGCGCCGAGAAGGGGCTGGCCCTCCAGGGCTCCGATCTGCCGAACGAGCTGGACTCGGTGCACGTCGCGCTCGTAGTGGAACGAGTAGAACACGGTCTTGGTTGCCATCGTTGGCTCCTCTCAAGGCTTCGGCGTCTTGCCGGAAGCACAGCTCGTTGAGGTTAGCTCCGAGCGGTGACACGAACGTTCCGTGTTCCAGGCACACTCGGCGGGTTCACGCAATCGGACTACATGGAGAATGATCGGGGCGCCCGGAGCGGGACGAAACCTCCTTGCCGACTGCGCATCCGGTGGTACTCCACGGATATGACACTTTTTCGTGTCGGCAAGGAGGTTTTCGATCTGAAGTTATCCGTTCTTCAAAAGTGGAGCCACGGGGAATCGAACCCCGATCTGAGCCTTGCAAAGGCCCCGTTCTACCGTTGAACTATGGCCCCGTCACGGACATGACCATGACGGTGTCACCGCTGGTCATCCCCACTTCGAACTCACTCTCCTACAGATAAGATTCGCAGGACGCCGAACGCGCCCGCCAAGCCGCCTACATGAAGAAGGTCGCCGACAAATACCTCGCGGAACGCAAGGACCGCCGCGCCGAGCTGAAGAAGCGCGAGACCTATGACGCCATCACCCGCGCCACCGAGCGCCTGCAAAGCATCGCCCACCCGGAGCAGCCGTACATCGTCATCCGCTCCGACTTCCTGATCCTGAACACCGGTCGGCCCTACCCCCCGCCGGCGCGGCAGCCGGAGAACATTGCCTCTCGCCCCTCGCTGACTCGGGTCCAGAACGGCAAAAACCCGCACGCTCTGCCGGTCTACCTCAACAGCCTGTTCGTCCATCAGATGCGCGCGGCGTACAAGAACGGCCCCGGCACTCCCCCCGAGCCGTCCCGGCGCCGCAACGCGAAGAGCGACCCGCTCAACAAGGCCACCAACTGGATCGCCCTGGCCGCGCTCGACGTCGACGGCGTCCACATCCGCAACCAGCGCAAGGCGTTCAATCGCGCCCTCGATGCACTCCGTAAGTGGGATCTGGTGTCACTCAACGACACCGGGCAGCGCTACGCCAACTCCACGTTCTGCCGCGAAGACGGGTCCGGCCGGAACTATGTCATCCCACGGGGCACCCCAGCCGCGCCCAAGCACCTCTGCATCCCCACCGAGTTCTTCACCACCGGATGGCATCTGGTGCTCACCCTCAACGAACTGACAACGTTTCTGGCGGTGTGCCACGTTGCCGACCTACGGCTGCAGCACGACCGCAGCACCGTTATGTTCCTGGCCGAATGGTTCCGCTACAGCATGCTCGGACTCACCGACGAGGCCTACGTGTCCATCCACGAGCTGGCCGAGTTCGGACTGATCGAGGTAACCGACCCGATGCCCAACCGCAAACGCGGCCGCATCCAAGCGGGACAGAAGGGCGAGAAACCCCCTGAGCCCTATGAGATTTCGGTGCCGATGTTCAGCGGTATGCCGTCCACCGATGCCCTGTTCGACCTGTCAAAGTTCGATGATCCGGCCATCGACCGTGCGATCTCCACCCTGGCTTTGCAGGCACCCCGATTCAGGTAGCGCGTAGGCTCAGGGTGCCAGGCGGCGCAGATCTGCGATCGCCGCAGTGAGGTCCTCAGCCAGTCGCTCCGCGGAGCCAACATCCAACGGCCCATCAGCGTCGACGCTGATCGCCAAGTCGTAGAGGGTGCCGTCAGCACGCTGGAAGCCGGCCAACCGCACCGTCGCGACTTCCCCTCGCGGGGTCCCCAGGAAATACCGGAACCTCGCTCCGTCGTCGTCGGAGGTCTCCCACGGATCGACCCGCTCGGTCGGCACGGGCAGCAGGACAGCAGGGGCGTCATCGTCATTGGCCACGACGACGCAACATACCCGTGCCGGACCGCTGAAGCAGCAGGCGGCAATGGGCATAGCCTGGGGGTATGGGACCACAACCTGCGCTCGTCGAGACCGACGCACGCGGCCGCACGGCACTTCCCGGCCACCCCAACCAACGGTTCCTCATGCGAGTCAATGAGGACGGAAGCATCCTGCTGCAGCCCGCCCATGTCGACACCGCCGCCCAGCAGGAATACGACTCCAACCCCGAACTGCAAGCTCTTCTCGCCAGGGCCGCGGCCGCCCCTACAGCGCGGCGCACACGTCACCACCACTGAATGACCGGCCCACCGACCGCGGTGGACAGCCAAGCGCACAAGCAGGCGTGGACCGAAGTCGAGCGAACATGATTCATTAGGGCTTCGCGACCTGAACGCCGATATGACACGCGCGCCGCGCGACGCCCGGCTCGCTCACTGCCTCCGCGCTGCATACGGCACGCTTCGATATGGCT
>NZ_JCALDW010000030.1:0-42846 GCF_059813065.1 Mycobacterium sp. NGS24 | reverse complement strand
AGCGACGGTGCCGAAGCCGCCAAGTGGGGCGGCTAGCAGCCGCATAGCCGGACCAGAGACAGACCTAGATGAACTCGACGCCCAATGCCGTCGAGCTGACGGTCGACCAGGCGTGGTTCATCGCGGAAACCGTTGGGGCGGGCAGTTTTCCGTGGGTGCTCGCCATCACCATGCCCTACCGTGATGGCGGGCAACGAGCCGCGTTTCTCGATCGTCAGCGCGACGAGCTGACCCGGATGGGGTTGATGACGCCGGATGCGGTCATCAACCCGAGCGTCGCCGGCTGGATCAAAGTGGTGTGCTTCCCGGACCGATGGCTCGATCTGCGGTACTTGGGACCCACCCGCCCCGACGGCGCCGGCGACATGCTGCGCGGCATCGTGGCGCAGCGCGCCGGTAAGACAGTGGTCGCGCTGCGCAGCGCGCAGCTGGTCACCTTCACGGCGATGGACATCGACGACCCGCGGGCGCTGGTCCCGGTGCTGGGGGTCGGTTTGGCGAACCGGCCGCCGGCCCGGTTCGACGAGTTCAACATGCCCACCCGCGTCGGGGCCCGGGCCGACGAGCGGCTGCGCGCCGGTGCTCCGCTAGCCGAAGTCCTTGACTACCTGGGCATCCCGGCTTCGGCGCGACCGGTGGTGGAGTCGGTCTTCGCCGGATCGCGCAGTTACGTCGAGATCGTCGCGGGCTGCAACCGCGACGGCCGGCACACCACCACTGAGGTCGGCATGAGCCTGGTCGACACCGCAGCGGGCCGGGTCCTGGTCAGCCCGACCCGCGCGTTCGACGGCGAATGGGTTTCGACCTTCGCGCCCGGAACGACGTTCGCCACCGCCGTGGCGATCGAACAACTGACCTCCTACCTGCCGGACGGGGAGTGGTTCCCCGGGCACCGGCTGGCCCGAGACTTCTCCGCCCAGACCAGCTAGCAATTCACGACCCCAAGAGATGAATCAGAAAGAGAGCACGATGCTGCAGCAACGGCCCCCACACAGTTCGGTGGTCCAGTGACGGCCGGGACCGTCATGCCGATCGTTCGCGTCGCCATCCTCGCGGACAGTCGTTTGACGGAAATGGCATTGCCCGCCGAGTTGCCGCTGCGCGAAATCCTGCCTGCGGTACAGCGTCTGGTGGTTCCCGCGGCCGGCAACGGGCATGCGGGTGAGTCCGCCGACGCCGGGGCGGCCACCCACCTGAGCCTGGCGCCGATCGGTGGCGCACCGTTCAGCCTGGACGCCAGCCTGGACACCGTCGGCGTGGTCGACGGTGATCTGCTGGCGCTGCAGCCGGTGCCCGCCGGTCCCGCGGCGCCGGGCATCGTCGAGGACATCGCCGACGCGGCGATGATCTTTTCGACGTCGCGGCGAAACCCCTGGGATATCAAACACATCCGTCGTGGCGCGCTGGCCGCGGTCCTCGTACTGACGCTGGTGGCGACCGGCTTGTCGGTCACCCACCGGGTCGCCACCGGGGCGTTGGCGGGTCTGGTCGCGGTCAGCGCGGTCGCCGCACTGATCGCCATCACCGGCCTGCTGACCACGACGCGTTCCCCGCGCACCGGGATCGCGTTGTCGATCACCGCGCTGGTGCCGATCGCGGCTGCGCTGGCGCTGGCGGTGCCGGGCCGGTTCGGACCCGCCCAGATCCTGCTGGCCGCGGCCGGCGTGGCCGCGTGGTCGCTGGTCGCCCTGATCGTGCCCAGCACCGAGCGGGAGCGCGCCGCGGCATTCTTCACCACGACGGCGGTGGTTGGTCTGGCGGTGGCATTGGCGGCCGGTGCCGAATTGCTCTGGCACTTACCAACTCTGACGATCGGCTGCGGGCTGATTGTCGCGGCGCTGTTGATCACCATTCAGGCGCCCCAGCTTTCGGCGCTGTGGGCGCGGTTCCCGCTGCCCGTCATCCCGGCACCGGGTGACCCGTCGCCGGCTCCGCCGTCGCTGCGGGTGCTCGAGGATCTGCCGCGGCGGGTGCGCATCGGTGACGCACACCAGAACGGATTCATCGCCGCCGCCGTGCTGCTCAGCGTCGCCGGTTCGGTGGCCATCGCGTTGCGTCCCGAGACGCTGAGCGTCGCCGGCTGGTACGTGGTGGTGGCGACCTCGCTGGCGGCCACGCTGCGGGCCCGGGTGTGGGATTCGGCGGCCTGCAAGTCCTGGCTGCTCGCGCAGCCCTTCCTGGTGGGCGCCGTGCTGCTGGTGTACTACACCGCGACCGGCCGATACGTCGCCGCCCTCGTGACGGTGCTGGTGCTCGCCGTGCTGGTGCTGGCGTGGGTGGTGGTGGCCCTGAACCCGGCCATCGCCGCGCCGGACAGCTACTCGCTGCCGCTGCGTCGCCTGCTGGGCTTCGTCGCGGTGGGTCTGGATGCCTCGCTGATCCCGGTGATGGCGTTCCTGGTGGGGCTGTTCGCCTGGGTGCTCAATCGATGATGCGTGCCGGATCAGCCTGCCTGGCAGCCAGCCTGCTGGCCTTGCAGGCGGGCCTGGCGGCGCCACCGGCGCTGGCGGTGAGTCCGCCGGTGGTGGACGCCGCCGCGCAACCGCCCAGCGGTTCCCCGGGACCTGTGCAGCCGATGGAACAGCGCGGCCAGTGCAGCGTCTCCGGGGTCATGCCGGGCACCGACGCGGGCAACCCCACCCCGAGTCAGACGTCGCTGAATCTTCCGGCGGCCTGGCAGTTCTCCCGCGGTGAAGGTCAACTGGTCGCGATCATCGACACCGGGGTGCGGCCGGGGCCGCGGCTGACCAACGTCGATGCCGGCGGTGACTTCGTGGAGTCCACCGACGGCCTGACCGACTGCGACGGGCACGGCACCCTGGTCGCCGGGATCGTCGCCGGCCAGCCCGGTGACGACGGCTTCTCCGGGGTCGCTCCGGCGGCCCGGCTGCTGTCCATCCGGGTGACATCGGCCAAGTTCTCGCCGCGCACCTCCGGCGGTGATCCGGCCGCGGCGCGCGCCGCCATCGACATCGAGGGGCTGGCGAGGGCCATCGTGCACGCCGCCGACCGCGGCGCCCGGGTGATCAACATCTCCGCGATCACCTGCCTGCCCGCAGATCGCCCGGTCGACCAGGCCGCGCTGGGCGCGGCGATCAAGTACGCGGCGGTGGAGAAGGACGCGGTGATCGTGGCCGCCGCCGGCAACACCGGGCCGACCGGCTCGGTCGCGGGCGGAACGTCCTGCGACTCCAATCCGCTGACCGACCTGAGCCGGCCCAACGACCCGCGCAACTGGGCGGGCGTCCGGTCGGTCTCGGTGCCGTCCTGGTGGCAGCCGTATGTGCTGTCGGTCGCCTCAGTGGGCTCCGACGGCCGTCCGTCGAAGTTCACCATGTCCGGACCGTGGGTGGGGATCGCCGCACCCGGTGAGAACATCGCGTCGGTGAGCAACGGTGACGGTGGCGGCCTGGCCAACGGGTTGCCCGACGACCACCAGCAGCTGATCGCGCTCAGCGGCACCAGCTATGCGGCCGCCTACGTCTCGGGCGCGGCGGCATTGGTGCGCGCGAAGTATCCCGGACTGCCGGCCGGCGAGGTGGTGCGCCGCCTCACCGCAACCGCGCAGAACGGTCCCCGAGACCCGTCCAACGTCGTCGGCGCCGGCACCCTGGATCCGGTAGCGGCCCTCACCTGGCAGTTGCCCGAGGGACCGGCGAACCCGCCGCCGTCGGTGCGGCCGGTCACCGTGCCGCCGCCACCGGCCGCCGAGGACACCACCCCCCGCAACGTCGCATTGACCGGAGCCGGCGTGCTGACGTTGCTCGTCATAGTCACCGCCGCAACGGTGGCGGTAGTGCGCCGCCGAAAGGAGCCCACCCCGTGAGCCGACTCACCGGATCCACCTGGAAGCCGGGCAGTGGCCGGATCACCCTGGCCCTGCTGGCCGCGGTGCCCGCCGTCATGGCCTATCCCTGGCAGTCCTCCCGTGCCTACCTGCTGATCGGCATTGCCGTCGTCGCACTGATTCTGCTGTTCGGCCGCTGGCGCGGGCTGTACTTCACCACGATCCTGCGTCGCCGGCTGGCGATCCTGCTTCGGGGCGGCGGTCCGGCGCCCGACCCGGACGCCGACACCCGCACCACGGCCCTGCTGCGGGTCGGTCCGGGCCCCTCGGAGTCCGACGCGCTGCCGTTGCCGCTGATCGCCGGTTACCTGGACTGCTACGGCATCCGCGCGGACAGCATCCGGATCACCAACCGGGACACTGCCTCCGGCCGCCGGGAGACCTGGATCGGTCTGACGTTGTCCGCCGTGGACAACCTGGCGGCACTGCAGGCCCGGTCGTCGCGGATCCCGTTGCACGAGACTGCTGAGGTGGCCGCCCGCCGCCTCGCCGACCACCTGCGCGAAATCGGGTGGGAAGCCGCCACGGTGGTGCCCGAGGACGTTCCGGAACTGCTGCCCGCGCCGGCCGGGAAGGGAACTCGCGAGACGTGGCGTGCGGTGCAGCTGGGCGCATCGGATTATGTTGCAGCATACCGGGTTACGGTTGACGGTGAGCTGGCCGAGGTGTTGAGCGAGGTGCGCGCGCAGGCAGCGCGCGAGACCTGGTCGGCGCTGGAGATTGCGCGCGGCGGCCACGGCAGCCCGTACACGGTTGCCGCGGCGTGCGCGTTCCGGACCGATCAGGCGCCGGGCAGCGCGGCACCCGCAGCCGGATTGACCCTGGAACGCGGGAACCAACGGCCGGCGCTGGCGGCCCTGGATCCGCTGTCCACGCAGCGCCTCGCCGGGCACACCGAAGAACCCGCCGACCTGCTGGCCGGCTTGGCCTGGACCACGCGGGCCGCCGGCGCGCACCGCGCGCCCAACAGCGAGGCCGCCACCCAGGTCATCGCGGTGGGGCGCAACTGACGGCTCAGTCGTACATGAACTGGTGCAGGAACGGCGTCATCCGGCGCAGGTAGTCCAGCTGGCTGACGTGCAGCACGTGGCTGCCGGGGAACCAGTGCAGCGCGCACCGGTCCCAGTGCTCCCACAGCGCCACCGCGTGCTCGGGCGGTGCCATCCGGTCGCCCAGGCCGGTGATGATCATCCGGCGGTTCTTGGGCAGCAGCGGCTGGTAGTTCAGCGGACCGTGATAGGCCAGGCCGGCGCTGAGTTCCGCGCGGCTGATGCCGGTGAGTCGCAGACCCAGGCCCATGAGGGTGCTGGCCGGGAACCATTCGGCGAACAGATCGCCGGGTGTGACGACGGGGCAGTTGGGGATGACGGCCTCGAGCCGGTCGTCGACCGAGGCCACCAGGGCCGACGTGTAGCCCCCCAGTGACAGTCCGGTCAGCGCGATCCGCTCGACACCGGTGCCCTGCAGGTAGTCCACGACCGAGCGAAAGTCGTGCACCGCCTGAGCCATCGCCTCGGCAAAGCCACTCAGCCCGCCGGCGAAGTAGCCGTAACCGCTGAAAGGTGAACATCTTTCGGCCCGTTTGCCGTGAAAAGGCAAGGTGTACAACAAAACATCGTAACCGGACCGGAAATACCAGGGCAGCGAGAAGAACAGTCCGTTGAACACGTACGACGAACCCATGAAGCCGTGGATCACGCACAGCGTCGGTCGCGGCCCGTCGTCGTGCCGCCAATGCTGGGCGTGCACGATGTTGTTGGCGGACAACGCACTCCACCGCTTGCGCAGCGCGGGGTTGACGGCCCGGAAGCTGCTGGGGAAAGCGATGTTGTCGATGGTGGCCAGCGCGACCCGTTCGGCGAGCCGGCTGGGCTGCCGTCGCACGTTCTGCGGCGGTGCCGCCGGCGCCGGGAACGACTTGCGTGGATCCTGCTCGGCCCCGAGTTCGGCATAGAACCTCAGGTTGCTGCGTTCACCGGCGGAATTGACGCGGCGCAGGTTGGCGCTGACCACGGCCGGCGCCACCGTGGTGGCCAGCAGCGAGGACGCCGCGGTGCGCAGCGCCACATCGCCGATCGCCGAGGCCTCCACCACCAGGCGCTGGCGCAGCGAGAGTGCCGAGCGAGCGGGCAGTCCCTCGACCGTGGCGTCGGCCCCGGGCACATCGGGAACCGGGACCGGCGGGCTGATCGGATCCGCCTCGGCGGTCACCTCTGGGATCTCGGACATCTCGCCGATCGTAACTCGGGCGCGGTCGGTGACCGCGGTGGGAAACGACCCCGTTGATATCGACAATTTCCCCCCGGCTGCTGCGATGTGTGGTGGGGTCCGGTAATACGGTTTGTCTAAGACACACCCGGACACGCTCGACGGTGTCGATCAGGAGGACCGATATGTGGGATCCCGATGTCTACCTGGCTTTCGCCGATCATCGCAGCCGTCCGTTCTACGACTTGCTGTCCCGGGTCGGGGCCGACCGGGCCCGCCGGGTGGTCGACCTGGGTTGCGGTCCCGGTCATCTGACCCGCTACCTCGCCAAACGCTGGCCCGGCGCGGTGATCGAGGCGATCGACAGCTCCCCGGAAATGGTGACGGCCGCCCGGGAACGCGGAATCGATGCCACCACCGGCGACCTGCGCAACTGGAAGCCCCAGCCCGACACCGACGTGGTGGTCAGCAATGCGGCCTTGCACTGGGTGCCCGAGCACTCCGAATTGCTGGTCCGGTGGACCAAACAGCTGCCCTCCGGATCCTGGATCGCCGTGCAGGTGCCGGGGAACTTCGAGACGCCGTCACACGCCGTGGTGCGGGCCCTGGCGCGTCGTGAGCCGTACGCAAAAATCATGCGGGACATCCCGTTTCGGGTGGGTGCCGTGGTGCAGCCGCCGTCGCACTATGCCGATCTGCTGATGGACGCCGGTTGCCGGGTCGACGTCTGGGAGACCACCTACCTGCACCAGTTGACCGGTGCGCACCCGGTTTTGGAGTGGATCACCGGCACCGCGTTGGTGCCGGTGCGCGAACGCCTGGACGACGAGGGCTGGGAGCAGTTCCGCGCCGAACTCGTCCCGCTGCTGGACGACGCATACCCGCCGCGGCCCGACGGCACGACGATCTTTCCGTTCCGGCGGGTGTTCCTGGTGGCCCAGGTCGGTGGCGCCGCCCGCTCAGGTCGTTAGCCCGGGCTCGACCTCGTCTTCGATGCCGCGGTCCACCGCGATCGCCGACCGGCTGGTGGCCGGGGTGCGATGGATCTGCAGGTAGGTCTCGGTGTATCGCTCGGCGATGCGGGTGCCGGCGAAGTCCGACGGAATCACGTCACCGGTGCGCTGACGCCAATCATGCAGCCGAACGGCGAGATCCGCCGCGATGGAATTCCGTTCGCCGCCGCCGTTCGCCCCGGCCAGCAGGTTCGTGGTCTCGGTGGGATCGGCTCGCAGGTCGTACAGTTCGCGTTCCGGGCGGGGTGCGGTGACCAACGGGGCGATGGCCAGTCCCGACGGGCTGGCCTCGATGTCCCACGGCAGATCCAGCAGCGGGCGCGGGACGTAGTTCTCGATGTAGCTGTATTCCTTGGTGCGGATGGCCCGAATGGGATCGAACGAGTCGTGGTAGGTCTTCGTGGTGTACACGTGGTCGCGCACCGGTGCGTGCGCGTCCGCCGCGGTCAGCGCATCGGCATGTGAGATGCCGTCGATGTCGGCGGGCGCGTCGACACCCAGCAGACCCAGCAGGGTGGGCAGCAGATCGACGCCGCTGAACAACTCGTCGTAGACGCGCGGAGTCACCGCCGTCCCGGTGGGTGGCCGGACGATCAGTGCTATGCCGGTACCCGCGTCGTACAGGGTGGATTTCGCCCGCGGGAACGCCGGGCCGTGGTCGGTGAAGAACACCACCCAGGTGTTGGTGTCCAGCCCGGTGTCGGCAAGCGTGTCCAATATCGTGCCCACCGCGGCGTCCGCGGTGCTGATCGACCCGTAGAAATCGGCGAGGTCCTGCCGCACCTCGGGTGTGTCGGGCAGGTAGTCGGGTAGTTCGACGGCCGCGCTGTCCGCCGGCTCGTACCGGTCGTGCGGGTAGGGCCGGTGCGTTTCGAAGAACCCCGCCGTGAGCAGGAAGGGCCGCCCGACGGTGTCGGCGGTACGGTCCCGCACCCACTCGTGCAGCCACTGCCCGACCTTGTCCACCACGTACTCGCAGTAGGAGTTGGATACGTCGAACTCGTCGAACCCCAACCGCTTGGGATACGACGTTTCGTGCTGCATGCCGAAGAGGGCTGAGTACCAGCCTGCTTCGCCCAGGAATTGGGGCAGGGTGCGCACGTCGCCGCGGTATTCCCAGCCGTGGTGCGCCAGGCCGATCAGGCCGTTGCTCTGCGGGTAGCGACCGGTGAACAGCGACCCGCGCGACGGCGAGCACAGTGGCGCGGTGGCGTGCGCCCTGGTGAACAGAATGCCCTCGGCGGCAAGGCGATCCAGCCGCGGACTCGATACGTCCGGGTGGCCGTACACCCCGAGGTGACGTCCCAGGTCGTGCCAGTGCACCAGCAGGATGTTCTGCCGGTTCTGTGCTGCGTGCGCCTCGGTCAACGTGGCCTCACCCTCCTGCCGGCCCTTCCACGGGCAGCGCCGGACTCCATTGGTTCACTGCGACGAACTCGTGCAACGGGCGCGCCACCGCCCAGCGGTCCAGTTCCAGCGCGGGCCGGTCCGGGAACTCCGGTACCGGTCCCAGGCACAGGATCGCCACCGGTTCCGCGCCGGGGGGCATCTGCAGCAGCCCGGCCAAGCGCTGCGGGTCGAACAACGACACCCAACCCATGCCCAGGCCTTCGGCCCGCGCCGCCAGCCACAGGTTCTGAATCGCGCACGAGGCCGAGGCCAGGTCCATCTGCGGCAGCGTGCGCCGGCCGAAGATGTGCGCGGCCCGTCCGTCGGGCAGCGCCACCACCAGCAACTCAGCACAGTCCAGGATGCCCTCGACCTTCAAGGCCAGGAACTCGGCTTCCCGCGGGCCCAGTGCCGCACCGGTGAGTACCCGTTCCGCCTCGACCAGCGAGTGAATGCGCCGGCGCAACCGGTCTTCGGTGATCCGGATGAAACGCCACGGCTGCATCAGGCCCACACTGGGGGCCGCGTGCGCAGCGTGCAGCAGCCGGGTCAGCACCTCCTCGGGCACCTCGCCGCCGGCCACGAAGCGGCGCATGTCCCGTCGCTCGGCGATCGCGCGGTATACGGCACGGCGTTCTGCCACGGTGAACGCGTGATCGGTCACCCCGCCATCGTAGGAACTATGGGCTGTAGCTGACGCCCACCGCGCGGAACACGTACTCGGGTGGCACGTCGAACGCCAGCGACCGCCGGGGCAGCCGGGCCAGCACGTCCTCGCCGATGGTGTCTTTGAAATGCAGCGAGAGATGCCCGTGGAACCGCTCGTCGACCGCGGCGGTGTCCAGGTCGAATTGCAATCCCGTCGCGGAGATCTCCGCGGTCGCCGCTCCGCGGTCGGCCGCGTCCCAGCACACGTCCACCGCGCGTCCGGCGAGCTTGGGCACCACCGACAGCGTCGCCAGCACCCGCTGCGAAGTGAACGCCAGTGCGCCGACATAGCCGGCGACGCTGCCCTGGGACCGGATGCCCGGAATGGCGCCACTGAACCTCCTGGTCACCGGGATGCACTCGGCCAGGTGGAGCAAACCCTCGCCGTCGAGCTGAGCCCGTAGCTCGGCAGGCAATTTGCCGACGCCGAACAACTTACGAACAATCACGGCCATGACGCCAGTATGGGGCGGTTCCGTCAGGCCCGCATCGACCCTGGTGCCGGTGTCGCGGTGACCGGCGTGACGATCACCCGGCGTCTGTCGTGGCCAACTTGGCTGGCGGTGGCGGCGCTGGTCCTCTACGCCGCGCTGTGGGTCGGGCACCGCCGGCAGTGGGGCTGGCTGCACGCGTTCGACTGGTCGCTGCTCAATCCGGCGCACGAGATCGGCGTGGCACATCCCGGCTGGGTGTGGTTCTGGGCCGGGGTGTCCTTCGTCCTGGGGCCGGTCCCGCTGCGGTTGCTGGGATTCGCGCTGGCTGTCATCGCGCTGTCCCGGCGCCGGGCGCGCATGGCGCTGCTGCTGTTGTGCTGCGGACCGCTCAACGGGTTCGTGACCTTGGTGGCCAAGGGCCTGGCCGGCCGGCCGCGACCGTCGACGGCACTGGTGGTCGCCCGGGAGACGTCGTTTCCGTCCGGCCATGCCCTCGAGGCGACGGCCACCGTGCTCGCGCTGCTGACCCTGTTGTGGCCGATGTGCACACGCCGGCGGCTGCGCGTCGCCGCGGGCGCCGTGGGCGGTCTGGTGGTATTCACCGTCGGTGTGGCCCGGGTGGCGCTCAACGTGCACCACCCCTCGGACGTGATCGCGGGCTTGGCGTTGGGCTATGTGTATTTCCTGCTGTGCCTGTGGGTGTTTCGACCCGTCCGGCCGGGCACGGCCGAGCCGGTCGGGGATGCCGAGTCACGGCCGCGTGACCCAATCGGGCCTTAACCTTTACTTGACCCTTACCCGCGGCGGTCTGACGATGAAACGATGCGCCGACTGGTTGCTCTGCTGTGTGCTGCGGTGTGCGCCGTCGTGTGGGCCACGGGGTTCGCACAGGTCGCTGCGGCTGCCGGCAATCCGTGGTTCGCCAACTCGGTCGGCAACGCGACACAGGTCGTTTCGGTGGTCTCCACCGGCGGGTCCAACGCGAAGATGGACATCTACCAGCGCACCGGGACCGGCTGGCAGGCGCTGAAGACCGGAATCCCCACCCACGTCGGTTCGGCGGGGATGGCACCGCAGGCCAAGAGCGGTTATCCGGCCACCCCGATGGGGGTCTACAGCCTGGACTCCGCATTCGGCACCGCACCGAATCCCGGTGGCGGACTTCCCTATACGCAAGTGGGGCCGAACCACTGGTGGAGCGGCGACGACCACAGCCCCACCTTCAACTCCATGCAGGTGTGTCAGAAAGCCCAGTGCCCCTTCAACACCGGTGAAAGCGAGAATCTGCAGATTCCGCAGTACAAGCATTCGGTGGTGATGGGCGTCAACAAGAACAAAGTGCCCGGTGGGGGTGCTGCGTTCTTCTTTCACACCACTGACGGCGGGCCCACCGAGGGCTGCGTGGCGATCGACGACGCCACCCTGGTCTCGATCATCAAGTGGTTGCGGCCCGGCGCCGTCATCGCGATCGCGAAGTAGCACAACGCTTTCGGGTCAGTCCGCCGTATCGGCCCGGGCCCGGCCGGGTGTGACGTGGAACTTGAGGTCGGCCACCGACATCGTCGCCTCATAGGTGCGGTCGTAGCCGGTCGCGCTGATCCGCCATCCCGCGGCTGTGCGCCGGTAGGAGTCCCGGTAGAAAGCCGCACCGATCAGCATGAAGTCGAACTCGGCGACGATGACCCGGTCCTGCAGGTACCAGATGCCCGACGCGGTGTCACCCGTCACGGTGATCTCCGGATGCGTCACCCGGTGCTCGGTGACCACACCGGGCCCCATCGCCGAGCTCAGATACTCGACCAGGTCCGTGCGGTTGTCGAAGTGCAATTCCTTGCCCAGCGAGGACCCGTAGGCGCCTACGATGTCCTCGGTCATCGTGTCGGCGAACTCGGTCCAGTTCTTGGTGTCCATCGCGCGCAGGTAACGGTACTTGACCTGTTTGATCGCTTCGACGTCGGCGATCCGGGTTACCACGTCTTCTTCAAGGCTCACCTGGTCATTGCAGCACATCGCTGCCGTGCCGGTGCGGAGTCCCCGGTCCCGGTGGGTTCTGTCAAGGGTGCCGCTCATACCTTTTCGATGACGACACGGCTACGAGGCTATACCAATGAGGTTGGTGCCGAACCATATTCGGTCGTCGCGGATATGGTTGACGCGCTGGCCACCGACCCTGTCGACGAAAGTATTCGCCATATGTTCGACCCGCTGGGGTTGTCGATCGGGACCATGAACTTGGTCGCGGCGGTGAACGGGAAGTCCCCCGTGACCCGTCGTGCCGTGCTCACCCTGTATCCACACTGCGCCCCGAAACTTGTTCCGCCCGAGGCGGATTCGAGCACGCCCGCGCTGGGCATCCCGATGAGTAGCTTCGTGGAACGCATCGGCGATTCGGTCGCGCTGCTCGCACCGGACGGCTCTGCGCACGACCCGGACCTGTTGACGGTCGAGGCGCTGGAGGCCATGGTGGTCGCGATCGGGGCCGATTCCAGTTGCGCGGAGATTGCGATCGCCGTTCCCGCGCACTGGAAGCCGAGCACCGTGCAGGCATTGCGCGACGCACTGCGAACGCACGTCGGCTTCGTCCGCAGTGGGATGGCCCCGCGCCTGGTGTCCGATGCGACAGCGGCGCTGACCGCGGTGAAATCGGAGACGGAACTACCGTCCGCCGGCATGGTGGGGCTGCTGGATTTCGGCGGCTCGGGAACGCAGGTCACCCTGCTGGACACCAAGGACGATTTCGAACCTGTCGGCGCCACAATGCGTTACGAGGATTTTTCCGGCAACCAGCTGGATCAGGCCCTGCTGCTGCACGTGATCGACACCCTCGGTCACCAGGACGCCGATCCGGGCAGCACCGCCGCCGTGGGTCAACTGAACAAGTTGCGGGTGCAGTGCCGCGAGGCCAAGGAGCGGCTGTCCGCTGATGCTGTTACCGAACTGGCCGTTGAGCTGGCCGGGTCCGATACCACTGTGGAGCTCACCCGGGACACGTTCGAGGACCTGATCCAAGACCGGCTGACCGGGTTCATCTACGCATTCGACGACATGCTGGCGCGCAACAACTCCTGCTTCGCCGACCTGGCCGCGCTGGTCACCGTCGGCGGCGGCGCCAGCATCCCGCTTGTGGCCCAGCGACTTTCGGTGCACACCCGGTTGCCGATCCTGACCGCCTCGCAGCCGGTGTGCGCCGCGGCGCAGGGTGCATTGCTGTTGGCCGACCGCGGCGACCTGCTGGACCTGCGGACCCGGACGTCGATCGGGATGCCGGCCAGGAATTCCGGGGCGATCGCGGCACTGGGCACCAGCCTGATCGACCGGCCGGCCGGCGACCTGCTGGTGATCGATCATGATGCGCTGACCGACCGCGAGCTGGCATGGTCGCAAACCGAGTTTCCGGAAGTGCTGACCCGGTTCGAGAAGGAGTCCTACGACGAGGACGGCCCCTGCTTCTCGATGCGGCTGAACGTGATCGACCCGCCCAGGGAACCGCCGTGGCGCCGCTTCCGGTTGTCGCAGGTGCTCATCGGGTTGTGTGCCGCGGTCGCTATGACCGCGATCGGCGGGGTCGCCATCACCTTGACCGCCATCGAACACCGGCAGGCGCCGCAGAAGGCTCCGGTGGTCCCCAGCGCAGTACCCACACCGCCATCCCCCAGCGCCACGCTGCCTAACCCGCTGCCGGCCACTCCGGTCGAACCCAGCCCGCTGCCGCCGCCCAGCCAGGCGGTGGTCCCCAGCCCGGTGCCGCCACCGAGTGCGGACACACCGGCGCCGCCACCACCGCCACCGCCACCCCCGGTGCCGTCGATGACCACCACCAGACCGGCGCCGGTAACCACCACCCGGCCGCCCGCGGCCACGACGCCGCTCACCACGGCGCCGGCCTTGGCGGCGGAGGCACCGAGTGCGGCCGAGGCGCCCAGCGCGGCGGAGGCGCCGAGCCCGTCGGAATCGCCGTCGTCGGTGCGGATGACCACCCAGTGGTTACACGTGCCGCTGCTGCCGGTCCCGATCCCGATTCAGGTGCCGGCCAACGGTGCCCCGCAGAATCAGGTCCCGCAGAACCAGGTCCCGCCGGACCCGGGTCCGCAGAACCCGTTCTCCTCCCCGGGCAGTCCCTAGCGGACGACCCTGCCCACATAGCCGTCCCCTCCGTGCGCGGGTAGGCTTTTAGCTGGCAAACTGCATATAGGCCAATTAAAACCGGTCGCTCCCACGTGGGGCGAAATGTTGTCGACGGCGGCCGCGCGGTGGGTGGTTCGCCTAGACCCTGTAACGAGCTCGACGGCTTGGAGGGGTTGGAGGGGTTATGGACATCGTCCTCGGGGTATCGATGGAGCCCTCGGCAGTCCGAATGCTGCTGATCGAAGGGGTCAACGCCGACGGCGTCACCGTCGAAGAAGAGAGCATCGAAGTCTCCTCGTCACCGGCGGCGCAAGCGGTCGACGCGCTGATCGGAACCCGTGAGGGCGCGCTCGAGGGTGGCTGCCGACTGACTTCGACCGGCGTCACCTGGACCGACCCCGGCCAGGTTCCCGCGCTGCGCACCGAACTCGCTGCCCGCGACATCACTGGCGTGATGCTGGTGTCTCCGCTGCTCGCCGCGGCCGCGCTGGCGCAGACGGTGGGTGCCGCGCTCGACTACCGCCACATCGCGATGCTGTTCGTCGAGACCGACAGCGCCACGCTGGCCGTCATCGACGTCGCAGACGGCTCGATCGTCGACCTGCACCGCCAGCCGTTACGCGAGTCCCTGGCAGCCGAGCTGGTGACGATGGTCGCCGGGCTCGACGGGCCGGGATCCCGCGCCGACGGGGTGTTCCTCGTCGGGTGCGGTGTCGACGTCGTCGCCGTCAAACCCACCCTGGAAGCGGTGACGTCGCTGGTGGTCAGCATTGCCGAGGAGCCGGAGATGGCACTGGCCCGCGGCGCCGCACTGGCTTCGGCGAACGCGCCGCTGTTCGCGGCGTCGACCGCGGCGCTGGCCTACGCGCTGGACCCGGGCACCGGTCAGGTGAACTCGCGCGCACTGACCCCCAGTTATCTCGATGTGTGTGCGATGGCCGGCGTCGACGAGGGTTCCCTGGCCTACAGCGCCGTGGACGACGCGGGCGACATCGAGCACGACCCCGCGGCGACTGGCCTGTTCGCGCGGCACCGGCCGCTGGCGCTGGTCAGTGGCGCGGCGGCCGGCATCGCCGCCGTGGTGGGCGGGATGCTGGTGATGTCGCTGGCCGGCGATGTGCGCCCGACCGCGGCGCAGGAGTCCGCCCCGCGCTCGATTGTGCAGACGCCGCCGCTGCGGGCACCGGCCACCGAGCTGCCGGCGCAGGTGCTGGCACCGGCCTCGAGTGCGCCTCCGGCCGCGGCGCCGCCGACCGAGGTGGCTGCACCGGCCCCGGCCGCAGCTCCGCCACCGGTCGCCGCGCCGCCGGTGCAGACGGTCACCAAACCTGCCCAGGCCCCGGTGAACATGGCGCCCCAGCCCCGCAGGCAGCCCACCCGCCAGGCACCCCCGCCGGTGCAGACGCCGGTGCAGCAGGCTCCGCCACCATCAGCGCCGCCCCCGGCCGCACCCGCGCCGCCGGCTCCGGCACCTGCGGCGCCGACGCCGGTCATGACGGCTTACCTGCACCTGCCGTTCTTCTCGATCCCGATTCCGATCAACCCGCCGCCCCCGCCGCCGGCCCCGCCGGCGCCGGCACCATGACGCCGGGCGGGCACGTGGCACAACCCGCCGGATGAGCGCAGACTGGGTGGTAACCCTTTCGACTTAGGAGGTCGCGTGAGCGGCAGTGGTTCTTCAGGTGGCGGATTCGGCTTCGACCCCGACGACTTCGACCGGGTGCTCAGGGAAGGTGCCGAGGGACTGCGCGACGCTTTCGAGCGCATCGGCAAATTCGTCGGCGGCCCGGGCGCCCGATCGGGCTGGTCGGCGCTCTTCGAGGATTTGTCGTCGTCGCGGCGCCCCCGCCCGGAGCCGGAGACCACCGGCGACATCGGTGACGGAGTGTGGGCGATCTACTCGGTGGATGCCGGCGGCGACGCCCGGGTCGAGCAGGTCTACGCAACCGAACTCGATGCACTGCGCGCCAACAAGAACAACACCGACCCCAAACGCAAGGTGCGGTTTTTGCCGTACGGCATCGCGGTCAGCGTGCTGGACGATCCGAACACCGACGACGCGGCCGGCGACTCGACCGACTGAGCCGGCGCTCAGCCCTGTTCGACCACGTTGTTGCTGCCGGACTTGCTGATCTTCGGCGAGCCGGAGTGGTAGGTGATCTTGTTGTTCAGTCCGGACGCGTCGATGGCGTCGGAGGTCTCGACGGTGACGATGTTCTGCAGGCCGGAGACCGTGACCGTGGCGCAGTGACCGGTGATTGTCACGGTGTTCGAGATGCCGCTGACGGTGATCTCGTTGCCGTCGCAGCTGACCGAGCGGTTCTCGTTGATTCCGGAGATGATGACCGGCTCGGCGGCCGGGACGGCCGCTGAGGACGTCGGTCCCGCGCTTGGTGCGTGGGTCTTGCCGGTGGGCGGATTGCCCCGCGTTGCGCCGGGCGCGGTGCTCACCGCCGTCGTCTCGGCCGGGCCGGCCGGTTCGCTCTCGGACACCTGACGGGCGACGTAGGCGGCGATACCGCCCACCAGGACCAACACGCCGAGCACGCCGACGGCGGCCAGAATCCAGAACCAGCGCATTCCGGACGACGTCCTGGGCGCGGTGCCGGGATACGGCGTGTTGTAGCCGTAGGGCGGCGGCATCGGCCCGGGTGGCGGCGGTGGATAGCTGTAGCCGCCCGCGGCGCCCGATTCGGATGCCCGCGCGGTGTCGGCCAGCGGTTGCTCCAACTCGCGGATCCGGGCTTCCGGATCCTCAGCTGAGTTCATGCCGAGATGCTCCCACACCCGCCGCACGTGGGAATAGGCTCGGCGGCGTGCCCGAGTTGCCGAATCGTCAAATCGTGTTGCGCCGCCGTCCCACCGGGCTGGTCCGGCCCGAGGACACCGAGCTGGTCACCCGCCCGGCACCGGAACCCGCCGCGAGTGAGGCGTTGCTGCGCACCACTTACGTCGGGCTGGACGCCGCGGTGCGGACCTGGCTCGACGACCAGCCCAGCTACCTGCCGCCGGTGCAGATCGGCGAGGTGATCCGCGCCGCCGGGATCGGCCAGGTCGTCGAAACACGTTGCGACGCTTACGCTGTCGGCGACATCGTCACCACGCTCACCGGCTTCCAGGAGTACGTCCTGATTCGCGACGACGTGTTCAGCACGCCGATCCCGGGTGAGGACAACCAACTGGCGATCATGTCCGTGTACGGGCCCACCGGTGCTACCGCCTACTTCGGGATGACCGACATCGGCCGGCCGCAACCCGGGGAGACGGTGGTGGTCTCGGCCGCGGCCGGCGCCACCGGTTCGGTGGCCGGGCAGATCGCCAAGATCGCCGGCGCCCGGGTGGTCGGCATCGCCGGCGGCCCGGACAAGTGCCGGGCGGTGGTGCAGGATTTCGGTTTCGACGCCTGCATCGACTACAAGAACGACGACCTGCCGACCGCGCTCAAACAGCACTGCCCGCGCCGCGTCGATGTCTACTTCGACAACGTCGGCGGACCGATCCTCGACGCAGTGCTCGGCAGGCTGGCCCCCAGAGCCCGGGTTGTGCTGTGCGGCGTCATCTCCAGTTACCTGACGGGGGAGCACCCGGGCCCGGCCAACTACGTGAACTTGCTGTCCAAGACCGCGCTCATGCAGGGGTTCAACGCGTTGGACCAGTGGGGGCGCTTCGACGAGGCCTTCGCCAACCTGCGTCAATGGGAGTCCGAGGGCCGCCTGAAGCACCGCCAGACCATCTTCGAGGGCATCGAGTCCTGCGTCGACGCGCTCAACGGACTGTTCACCGGGGCCAACATCGGCAAGACGCTGGTCAAGGTGAGCGATCCGGGCTGAGCCGGCCCGGGGTCGGCCGACACACCGTCGCTGACCTCCAGGTATTGCGCCACGCGTCGGCGGAGTCCGCGCATCGCCAGGCGGGCTGCTATCTTCCTTGCCATGCCTCAGATGGACCGTCGCCGCATGATCATGATGGCGGGATTCGGCGCACTGGCAGCCGCGATACCGGCTCCGGTCGCGGGAGCCAGCCCGTCCCGCCCGACACCGGCTGCGCCGGCCGCGGGCGCCTCCGGCGGCTTCATCTGGCACGACGAGTTCGACGGGCCGGCCGGCTCGGCGCCAGACCCGTCCAAATGGTCGGTGTCCACCAACCGCACGCCGATCAGGAACCCGGTCGGCTTCGACCAGCCGCAATTCTGGGGGCAGTACCGCGACAGCCGGCAGAACGTGTTCCTGGACGGCAATTCCAATCTGGTGCTGCGGGCCACCCGCGACGGCGGCGGGGTGTTCGGCGGTCTGGTGCACGGGCTGTGGCGTGGCGGCGTCGGCACCACCTGGGAAGCCCGGATCAAGATGAACTGCCTGGGGCCCGGTATGTGGCCGGCCTGGTGGCTGTCCAACGACGATCCCGGCCGCAGCGGCGAGATCGACCTGATCGAGTGGTACGGCAACGGCACCTGGCCCTCCGGCACCACCGTGCACGCCAACCCGGACGGCACCGCGTTCGAGACGCACCCGATCGGGGTGGATGGCGCCTGGCACAACTGGCGGGTCCGCTGGGACGTCACCGGCATGTACTTCTGGGTGGATTACACCGAGGGCGCGGCGCCCTACTTCTCGGTGCCGGCCACCGGTATCGAGAACCTGGACGAGCCCTTCAAGGAATGGCCGTTCAATGACCCGGGCTACACCGTGTTCCCAGTGCTGAACCTCGCGGTCGGCGGGTCCGGCGGCGGTGACCCCGCTGCCGGCAACTACCCGTCGGACATGCTGGTCGACTGGGTGCGGGTGTTCTAAGCGCCGGAATTGCTTAGGTAGAGGTTCCAGAGTCCGTCAGAGCCTTGGCGGCAGTCCCAGTGCGTGTACGCGCCGTCGTTGTGGGTGATCTCGACGTGCGGGCCGTCGGCCTGGCAGGCGGCCTCGGTGGCATAGCTGCCTTCCACCTGCACCTCGTCCGCATTGGCCAAACCCACCGCGGTGCTCATCAATCCGCCGGCTGCCACCAGAATCCCCGCGGCGATAACGGTCCTCATCAGTAGCCCCTTTCCGGAGTTCGTTGGTCGGGGGATTGCCCGAGCGGCGGCCGTCGAAACGTGAGCTACATCCGGTCATTCGAACGTATGATCGACCGATGGGCCGGCTGGCATCGATCGGGTACAACGGGCAGCCGTTGCGCGGCCCGTTCCGGGTGGTGCGCCCGCCCGTCGCGGTGTTGATCGACCTGACGGTGCTGTTCCCGCGCGAACCGCACCGGTCCGGCCGCTACCACCCGAACGGTCTGCAGCTGCACAAGGTGGTGGAGGGCCGGTTGAGCTGCTGGGGCATCTGCGAACAGGGCGACTGGTGGGGGTTGGTGACCTACCCGGTGGAGTTCGGCGCGAAGCGCAAGTCCGTGACGCACTGGGTGCCGGCCTGGACGTTGCGCCGCAAAGGCGCCTGACCGCGGCGCGGAGTCGACGTAACGCCGGCAGTTAATGTTGGCGTGATGAACCTGCGGCCCACGCGACCACTGCACAGCGTCAAACAGATCACCCGCGGGCTGGGCGCCCTGGACCGCGAATTGTTCGAGGCGATCGCCGAGACCCCCACGCCGTTGCTGGATTCCGCCATGCCCCCGCTGACCCGGGCGGCCGATCACTCCAAATTGTGGTTCGCCATCGCCGGTGTGCTGCTGGCGACCGGAAAACATTCCGCGCGGCGCGGCGCGGTCCGCGGTTTGGTGACCCTGGGCGCGGCCAGCCTGTTCACCAATCAGGGCGCCAAGCGAATCCGGCAGCGGCCGCGTCCGCGCTACGAGTCGGTGCCGTTGATCCGGCGGACGCGCCGCCGTCCGACCTCGAACTCGCTGCCGTCGGGGCATTCCGCCAGTGCCGCGGCGTTCGCAGTGGGGGTGGGTCTGGAGAATCCTCCGTTGGGCTTCGGACTGGCCATGCTGGCGGGTCTGGTCGGCCTGTCGCGGGTGGCCACCGGCGCGCACTACCCGGGCGATGTCGTGATCGGCTTCAGCATCGGGGCCGGTTTGGCCGTGACCGGCGGTCGGCTGATTCCGCCGATCGTCGAGGCTTCGCTGCCGAAGACCGAGCCGCTCCTGGTGTCGGTGCCGGAACGGCCCGACGGTGCGGGCGTGGTCCTGGTGGTCAACCCCGCGTCGGGCAGCGGGACCGGCGCGCGGGTGTTGGATCAGGTGCGCGCCGAGTTGCCGGCGGTGGAGATCGTCGAACTGGGACCCGACGACGACCCGGTCCAGGTGCTGCGCGACGCCGCCGAACGCGCCGAGGTGCTCGCCGTCGCCGGCGGTGACGGGACGGTGTCTGCGGGAGCGGCGGTCGCTGCCCAGACCAAGTTGCCGCTGGCGGTGTTTCCGGCCGGAACGTTCAACCATTTCGCCAAGGACATCGGTTGCGAGACGGTGGCTAAGACGGTGCGTGCGATCCGCCGCGGCACGGTGGCATGCGTGGATCTGATGTGCCTCAATGACAGCCAGATGGTGGTCAACACCGCCAGCATCGGCGCGTATCCCGCCTTCGTGCGCAGGCGGGAGAAGATGGAGAAGCGGATCGGCAAGCCGCTGGCCGGTTTCTACGCCATGTGGCGCACCCTGCGCAACGAACAACCGGTCCGCATCCGCTACGACAATAAGACGCTGCAGACCTCGCTGTTCTTCGTCGGCAATTCTCTTTATCTGCCAACGGGATTCGCGCCGGCTCGGCGTACCCGGATGGACGACGGCCTGATCGACGTGCGCATCCTGGAAACCGGTCGCCGCCTGGCGCGGACCAGGATCGTCGCCGCGCTCGCGCTGGGCCGGCTGCAGCGCAGCCCGCTGTACCACGAGATGCAGGTGCCGGAGTTCACCTTCACCGCCGTCGACGGTCCGACCGTGATCGCCCACGACGGTGAGGTGGGGCAGATGTACGACCAGGCCACCTTCATCTCCAAATACCGGGCGCTGCCGGTGTATCGGTCGCTGCGCTGAGCGTCATTCCGCCGGTTGACCGCCGTGGCGGCGGTAGGCCGACGGGGGCCGGCCCCACGCGCCGCGGAACGCCCGGGTGAACGAGCTGGCGCTGTCGAACCCGACCCGGGTGGCGACCTGCAGCACACTCAGCTCGGGATCGGCCAGCAGCGCCGCGGCCCGCATCAGGCGGGTCTGCTGCGTGTACTCGCGCCAGGTCATCTGCAGTTCGCGGTTACACAGCCGGCGCAGCGAGCGCGGCGACACCCCCGCCGCCGCGGCTGCGTCGTCAATAGTGATGTCTGCCAACGTATTACGAGTGTGCCTGAGCGCTGCCGCGAGTTGCGGATGACTGGTCGTCGGCACGCTGAACGGATGCTGCACCTCGAGCAGTTCGGCGAGTAGTTCGGCGAAGCATTGGAAGTACGCGTCCGCGACGTGATCTGACGACCTGCGATCGATGGGCCAGCGGCAGGCGTAGCTGATCATCTGCCGGAGCAGCGGCGAAACCGCCACGATCCCGGCCTCCTGCCGCGCCGGCCGCAGGTGCTTGGTGTGCAGGAAGATCGAGATGGACCGCACTCGAGTATCGATCGTGCTGATGTGCCCGAGCCCGGCGGGAATCCACGCAGCCTGCCGTTCGGACAGCACGTAGGCGCCCGCATCCGTCTCCACTTCCAGCACGCCCTGCACGACGTACTCCAGCTGGTGCAATTCGTGGGCGTGCCGCGGGGTCGTCACCCGATGGCCCTCGTAGACGAATGCGCCGGCAGTCGCGGCACCGCCCTGGCGCATATCCACCAGCACAGTGCTGTCCGCTGCGGAAACGTTCGTGTCCGTTCGTGCAGAGAAAGTCATCGCGGTCCGATGATACGACTGGAAGTCATGTCGACACCGTCATTCACACCAGCCGCCGGGGACCCGAAGTACACGAAGTACTACGACACCGTCGTAGCTCTGATGACCCGCGAGGGCCGCTGGCGCTCGGCCGCCATCGACCGGCTGGAGCTGCAGCCCCGTCACCTTGTGGTCGATATCGGTTGTGGCACAGGGTCATTGGCGATCAGGATCAAGCGGGTGCAACCGGCCGTGCGGGTAGTTGGGGTGGATCCCGACCCGCAGATCCTCGCCATCGCGCGGGACAAGGTGCGCAAGGCCGGCGTCGACGTCGAATTCGTGTCCGGCATGGGCGATCAGGCCGCCGAACTCGTCGGACCCGGCAGCGCCGATCGGGTGGTGTCCAGCCTGGTGCTGCACCAGTGCCCGGTGCCGATGAAAAAGGCCATCATCGCGAACATGTTCGCGATGCTGCGACCCGGCGGCGAACTGGTGATCGCCGACTACGGGTGGCAGCGCAGCGCGCTGATGCGGTTGCTGTTCCGGGGCGTGCAACGCGTCGACGGCAAGGCCGACACCCAACCCAACGCCGACGGCATCCTGCCGCAGCTGATCGAGCAGGCGGGCTTCGCCGACGTCGCCGAAGTGCAGGTGATCCGCACCGTGACGGGATCGCTGTCGATTTACCACGCGCGCCGCGACGGCTAGCCCGGGGTCCGGTCAATTGCCCGGTTTCGCTACTCAAATGGGCCGAAATGGGTAAAGATCGACTTAGCTGAACGCATGCGGGGGTGTGGTTCATGCGCTGTCCCGTCATCCCGCGAAAGGACCTCACCCATGAAATCGATCCTGCGAATCGTCGCTCCCGCCCTGGCGGCCCTCGCCACCGGCGCCGTGCTGGGTGCCCCGGCGGCAGCGGCCGACCCCAACAGCTTCCTGGACGAGCTGCAGACCAACAACGTCCACCTGCCCGGCAAGACACCGGCCCAGACCGTCGCTGCGGGCAACCAGGCGTGCAGCGATCTGCGCGGCGGTGCCTCGGTACTGGATGAGATGACCAAGGTCGAACAGAAGTACGGCTTCAGTCAGGGCACCCTGTTCGTCAGTGCGGCGACGACCAACCTGTGCCCCGACTTCGCCTCGCACTGAGCCCGGCCAACGGCAACCGGTCCTCATGCGCACGACCTGTTTTCGCAAGGTAGCCGTCACGCTCTGGATAGTGGCGCTGGTATGTACCGCCGGCTGCAACAAGGGCGGCACCAGCACACCGGCCAGTGGTTCGAGTTCGGGCTCGGGTTCGAGCTCGGGTTCCCGGCCCAGCGGCGGCAAGCCCGGCGCCGGCGGACCGTTGTTCGACGGTAACCAGCCCTTCACCAACAACATCAGCGGCGTCACAGTATCGGGACGAAGTGCCGCGATCATCGAGGCGCTGAATGGCATGGGCGGGTGGGGCAACGACAACAACTTCCAGATCGACTTCTCCATTCCGCTGTTCTTCGCCGATCGCAGCACCCCGCGCGTAGCGGTCGTCGGCGACGAGAACTACTGCGACGGCGGCCCGGACTGTGACAAGGTTCCGGCCAAGATGCCGGTGCCGGACAACGCCCACTTCGAGGGTTCGCCGAACATGTCCTGTGACGTGACGGGCAACACCGACGGCCAGAGCGACTGTCATCTGCTGGTCGCCGAACGGGACGAGCACAAGCTGTACGAGGTCTACCTGGGCAGCAAGAACGGCGACTCGATCACCGCGCACGCCTTCTTCGTGTGGGACCTGAAGAAGAAGTACCCGGAAACGCTGCGCGGCGACCAGTGCACCAGCGCCGACGCCGCCGGCTTCCCGATAGCCGCGTTGCTGCCCACCGCGGACGAAGTCGCCGCGGGCGCGGTCAACCATCCGCTGCGGTTCATCCTGCCCAATCCCCGGATGAAGGCTAAAGTCTACGTTCGTCCCGCGACGCACGCCGGCGGCCCGGACAGCGAAGACCCGAACGCTCCGCCGTACGGGGTGCGGTTCCGGTTGAAGGCGAACTTCGACGAGTCGCCGTTCTCGGCCTCGGAGAAGGTGATCATCAAGGCGCTCAAGACTTACGGCATGCTGCTGTCCGACGGCGGTCAGATTCCGCTGACCTTCGCCGACGACTCGAACAGCACCGCCAAGTGGGCCAACCTCGGGATCACCGACCAGTCCTTCAGCAAGATCGGGGTGGACAACTTCGAGGTGGTGGAATTGGGTCAGGAAGTTCCGCTCACCTATGACTGTGTGCGTAATCCCTGAGCTGAGACGAGTACGGGAATACTCAGTCGCGGCCGGTGTTGCGGCCGCACGCTGATGTGGTGTCCGATGATCTGGGCGGGATCAGGATCGCCACCGCGGCAGCCGGAAAAACGCGCGCCAGCGGGCAATTCGCCGCCGAAGCGGTGTGCCTGCAGACCGCCGCGCAATTCGGTGACGGTTCGACCGCGGTCCGGCTGCGGGAACTCGAGACCATCGTGGAAGGGCCCCGGGTCGGCACTGCCGCCCGCTTCGCCGGTGCGCTAGCCACCGGCAATGGAACCGAATTATCCTCGGTAGCACAGGAATTCGAGGCGATGGGTGATCTGGTCGCGGCGTTGGACGCGGCGGCACACGCGGCGCTGGCCTACCGGCGCCAGGATTTGCGCGGTTCGGCGCTGGGATGTTCGACGCGAGCCGAGGCGTTGGCCCAGCGGTGTGGTGGCGCGTCCACACCCGCGCTGCGGCAAGCCAGCATGCGTGTTCCGTTCACGCGGCGGGAGCACGAAATCGTGACCCTGCTGGGCGAGGGTTTTTCTAGTCGCGTGGTTGCCGAACGCCTGACCTTGTCGGTGCGCACCGTCGAAGGTCATATCTACCGGGCGATGGCGAAGACCGGTGTGTCAACCCGCGAAGAACTTGCGGCGCTACTGGTGCACCGATGAGCTTCGCCGCAGCTACTGCTCGTCGAGATACGCGTCGGCCCAGGCGCCGATGATGCGACCGGCCCGGCGGGCCTGCCCACGGGCGGTGAGCAGGTGATCGGAGCCCTCCAGCGAGACGAAGCTGCGCGGATGGCGCGCCAGGCGGAAGATCTCGCTGGCGTTTTCGATGTCGACAGTGTTGTCGGTGGGCGAGTGCAGGATCAGTAGCGGCATGCGCAGGCTGCTGATCTTGTCGTGCAGGTGAGCTGCGCGGACATCCTCGACGAAGTCACGCTTCAACGTGAGCGTCCGCCCGCCGACCAGCCACTCGGCGCTGCCCTCCGACAGGCACCGGTCCACCACGGCGTCGTAATGCTTCTCGACATGACTCGGGTCGACGGGTGCCGCGACCGTGACGACCGACCGCACGCCCGGTGCCTGCGCGGCCGCTGCCAGTACCGCGGCACCGCCCCAGGAGTGCCCCACCAGGATGTCGGCCGGGGTTCCGCGGTCAGCCATGAACTGGCATGCCCGGACGATGTCGTCCACCTTGACGGTGAACGAGCCGTCGCCCCAATCTCCTTCTGAGCCACTGAGTCCCAGCGCGTCGAAGCGCAGCATGCCTATCCCGTCGGCGGCCAGCTGCTTACAGATCCGCGCCGCGGCCGGGGACTCCTTGCCGAGGGTGAAGCCGTGCGAGAACACCCCCCAGCCGCGTACTTCCTGTTCCGGCTCGTCGATGATTCCGGCGAGGTTCGGCCCGGTCGAACTCGCGAACGTGACGCGTTCGCCCACCGTCAGACCCGACCCGGGATCGGCCGAAACGGCAGTTCCTCGACGCCGTCGCCGATGATCAGCGCGGCTCCCGGCGGAACTTCCCGCCACATGCCGGGCAGCTCGGTCAGCGGCTCGGAAACCACCACCCGGGCGTCGTCGCCGAAGTGTGCCAGCCGCTCGCTGTCCGGATAGAGCATGCGTACCGACTCCGGATCTTCGCTGACGAACAGCGTGTTGACCTCGCCCGCGCTGGCGTAGCGGACCGCATACAGTCGCGTTCCGTCGCTCACCCCCACCGTCATCTGCAGCGCCGGCTCGTCCACGCCGGCTGCGGTGGCGGCGTCCTCGACGAATCCCGCCATCCGGGCGATGCCGCCGAGCGGATCCTCGGTGAGGCCGAAGGTGAGAGCCAGGTGGAACATCAACTCTGAATCCGTTGAGCCGCCGATATTTTCGAACAGGTCGGGGCGGACGGCCAGCAGCAGCTCCCGACGCAGCCGCTGATAGCCGCCGACATGACCGTTGTGCACGAACAGCCAGTTGCGGTAGCGGAACGGGTGACAGTTGGTCTGCTGCACCGGCGTCCCGGTACCTGCCCGCACGTGCGCCAGGAAAAGCCGGGTGCGGATCTCGGTGGCCAGTTCCAGCAGATTGTCGTCGCCCCACGCCGGGGTGATGCTGCGAAACAGCGCCGGCTCCGGACGGTGTTCGTACCAGCCCAGCCCGGTGCCGTCCCCGTTGGGAATCTCCATGTTCGGCGCATTCCGGCGACTCTGCTCGATCAGCGACCGCTCCGGGTCGTGCAGCAACTCCCGGGGCGCGATCGGCTCACCCAGGTAAGCGACCCACCGGCACATCCGACCTCCCTACCGCGTCTCGCGGATAACTCTATGCACGAAAGCCAGCTTGCCGACCACCGCGGGGGCAATCTCGAACGGGTACAGCGGATTCTTGCCCAGCGGTGTTCACCCGATTCAGGCACAGCGACAACCACTTCCAATCCTCCAGCATCCGCAACCCGAACTCGGTCCGGCAGTCCGGGCAGTGTCGGGATTCGAAGGCGGCGTAGCTGCGGCAGGTCGGGCAGGCGAATGCGAGCATCCCGCTGTTAGGCGGACTTGACGGAGTCGGTCGCGAAGAACCCGTGTAGGGCGGTGGCGAGCTGGGCGCGAATGGGCGCACCGGAGACCACCATGTCGACCATGGACAGCGACAGGTGCGTGTGGCCGCGGGCCCGGATGAGCTCGGTGGGAACGCCAGCTGCGGCGAGCGCTTCGGCGTACGCGACGCCCTCGTCGCGCAGCGGGTCGAAATCCGCCACGACGACCACAGCCGGCGGCAACCCCGACAGATCGGCTGCGCGCAACGGTGCGATCCGCGGGTCGTCCCGTACCTGCGGGTCGGCGTAGCAGTCGAAGAACCACCGCATCATCGCGGCGGTGAGGCCGTAACCGTCGGCGTTCTCCAGATAGGAGGCGCGGGTCTGATCGGAGTCGGTCACGGGGGTCAACAACACCTGCCCGACGATCGCCGGGCCGGCTGCGTCGCGGGCGAGTTGGCTTACCACGGCGGCGATCCCGGCGCCCGCGCTCCATCCGCTCACCGCGAGCTGCCCGGGAATGCCGCCGAGTTCGGCGGCGTGCTCGGCGACCCATTGCACTGCGGCCCAACCGTCCTCGAGCGCGGCCGGAAATCGGTGCTCCGGCGCGTGTCGGTAGTCCACCGAGACGATCAGCGTTTCGCTGCGCACACACAGATCACGGCACAGCGGGTCGTCGGAAACGGAGTCGCCCAGAACCCAGCCGCCGCCGTGGAAATAGACGACGACGGGGTGCGGACCCGGGCTGGCCGGTCGGTAGAGGCGGTAATTGAGGATGCCCCCCGCGCCGGGCAGGGTTCCGTCGACGATCTCGCCGACTTCGGGGCCGGGCGGGCGGGCGAGGTTCATCTCGTCGAGGAAGGCACGCGCCTGCTCGGGCGGCAACGACTCCAGCGGCGGCGGATTCAACAGCGCCATCTGCTCGAGCACCATCTGAACGTCGGGCTGCAGACGGCGCACCACGCCGTCGTTGCACTGCACACCGGCGCTGCCGGATAACCGGAAACCCAGGTAGTCCCGGGCCACCACCTCGTCGCACGCCGCGCGGTAGAAGTCCACTCCGGCGGCGTAGGCCATGAAGGTGCGCGGCTTGCCCGGCACGTTGGCCCCTACGTACCACGAGTTACCTTGGGGGAAAAGCGTTATCGATGCCGCGTCGTCCGAATGCTGCATCCATCCGGCCTCGGCCAGCGCCGTGGGTTCGATCTGGTTCAGCTCGTGCTCGCGCAGATACTGCAGGACGTCGGCGACGAAGTCGACGTGCTGCTCGATCGACACCGCCATGTTCGACAGCACCGACGGGCTGTGCGGGCCGGCGATGAGGAAGAGGTTCGGAAATCCCTCGGTGGTCAGGCCCAGATACGTCGACGGACCGTGCGCCCACTTGTCTGTCAGGGTGAGCCCGCCGCGACCCACCATGTCGATCGCCGCAACCGCGCCGGTGATGGCGTCGAACCCGGTGGCGAAGACGATCGCGTCGAGCTCGAAAGTTTCGGTGGCCGTGTCGATTCCGGTCTCGGTGAGGCCGATTATCGGCTGGTCGCGCAGGTTCACCAACCGCACGTGCGGCAGGTTGAAGGTGTCGTAGTAACCGGTATCCAGACACAGCCGCTTCGCGCCGACCGGATAACTGGTGGGGCACAGCGCATCCGCTGTCTGCGGATCGCGCACGATGCCGCGGATCTTGTCGCGGATGAACTCGGCGAATTCCGCGTTGGCCAGCGGATTGCTCATCAGGTCGGCATAGAGGTTGAGGACTTCGAGCAGTTCTCCTCGCTGCCAGGCACTTTCGTACCGCTGCCGCCGCTCCTCGGCGGACACCGAGAACGCCGGGGTGATGGTGCGTTCGGCCGGTACCCCGCCGAAGGAGTATCTCGCGGCGTTGCGGTACGCCTCGTCGTCGGCCAGTTGGGCGAGCTTCTCCGGCGCAATCGGACCATTGTGGGCCGGGATGGAAAAGCACGGCGTGCGCTGGAAGACGGTCAGCTGTGCGGCCTGGGCGGCGATGAGCGGGATCGACTGGATGCCAGAGGATCCGGTGCCGACCACGCCGACCCGTTTGCCGGTGAAGTCGACGGGTTCGTGCGGCCAGCGACCGGTGAAATAGACCTGCCCGGTGAAGTTCTCGACCCCCTCGATGTCGAGGTCCTTCGGTACCGACAGGCAACCGGTCGCCAGCACCAGGTAGCGACAGGTGATCTGCTCGCCGCGGTCGGTGCCCACCCGGTAGATACCGGAGTCGTTGTCCCAGTGCGCGTGGGTGACCCGGGTGCCGAACTGCATGTCCCGGCGCAGGTCGTGTTTGTCCGCCACGTGGTTGAGGTAGCGCAGGATCTCGGGCTGGGTGGCGTACTTCTCCGACCACTGCCAGTCACGCGACCAGTCCGGATCGAAGCTGAACATGTAGTCGACGCTGGGGATGTCGACGCGGGCGCCGGGGTACCGGTTCCAGAACCAGGTGCCACCGATGTCGTCACCGGCTTCGATGATGCGCATCGAATGGCCCGCACGGCCCAGCCGGTACGCGCAGTACAGGCCCGCGAAGCCGGCGCCGACGACGACGACATCCACATCGGTGTGGCGTACATCACTCATGCGCCTATCATCGCTGCTCGCGCGCCATTTGTTTAGGGGTCTTCTCAGCGGCCCCTGCCGACGATGCCGGTTTCCCGTGCCGCGGCCAGCCAGTCGGGGAACTCCGTCATGACCTTGTCGTAGAACGCTGCGTCGCTCAGCGTCGTCACCTGCTCGACGGCGAAGAACCCCGCGTTGTCGATCTCGCGGCCGGTCAACTCGTCCAGTTTGTGCAGGAACGGGAAGTCGCGTTCGCGGCCGATCGCCATGAACTGGATGAACATCGGCAAACCGGAAGCGCGCAGCACGGCGTCCGTGGCGCTTTTGCGGTCGCTGTTGCCGCCGTCGGTGATGAAGGCGACGTAGGTGGGCAGTGTCGCGCCACGTCGCAGACCGGCGGCGATCTGTTCGATGGGCGGCGCGTACTTGGTCATGCCCCAGATGCCTTTGCGGTTGATGGCGCGGTCGGTCCAGCCCTCGCGGTTGGCCAGAGTGACCGGTTCGCCCTCGTGCACCCGGTGATCGAAGAGGATAGTGTCAACGGTGCCGTTGTCGTCGAACAGCAGGGCCATGGCCAGGAACCGGTCGATGAGTTCCTGGTAGCTGCCGTTGCTGAACAGCGGGCGTGACGAACCGGAGACGTCGAGCACCAAGATGACCTCGGCACGTTCGCCGAGGAAGCCGCGCTTCTCCAGCGAGACGCTGGCGGCGTCGAACTTCTTGAGCAGCACCGGCGACTTCTCCGATACCGTCTTGCGCAGGTTGATCTGCCGCTGCTTGTTCATATCGATGGTCGGTGCGGGTGGCGGCGGCTGGGAAGGTTCGTCGTCGATGGAGATGCCGAACGTCGTCGCGATGCCGGCCAGCCCCGAGTCGAAGCCCTGCCCGACGGCGCGGAACTTCCAAGCGCCCTGCCGGCGGTACAGCTCGCCGAAGATCAGCCCGGTTTCGGTGGTCAGCCCCGAGATGGAGTAGCTCGCTACCGGCTCCCCGCCGGAGGACACCTTGATCGACAGCCCGGGCAGCTGCGCGAAGGTCTGACGCTTGGCGGCGGCGTCGTGGATGGACGCCACGAACGCGACACGGTCGATGCCGGCTGGGACAGCGGCGGTGTTGACGACGAGGCGGTCGCCGCCGGTCGGGATCGAACCGGCGTGCCGAACCGACCCGTCGCGCGAGGCGGGCTGGTTGTAGAAGATGAGGTCGGCGTCGTCGCGCACTTTGCCCGCGGTGGTCAGCAGCAGAGCGCTGGCGTCGGCGTCGACGCCGGCCACGGCCTGCCAGCTGACCTCGACGACAAGTTCGGCGGTGGGCACTGGCGCGTTGGCGCCCTTGGTCAGCTCGGCCATGAACCCTCCGATTCGTCCGATCGTGGCTACAGCGTAGATGGGCCGAGCCCCGTCGCCCCGTCGGCGTTGACTCTGCGGCTGTGCCGACGAAGTGCTTGTCGACGCCGCCCTCAGCGCAGCGTCGACGGCAAGCCGGAGTATCCGAACACCTTCGCCAGCTGGCGCACGGCAGCGCGCCGCCCGTTGACGGTCAGCGCTCCGGTGGCGACCAACTCCGGAAATCGGGCCGGATTCATTGCCGCCGCAAGTGTTTCCGCCGATCCGACCAGCGTGACGTCCGGTTCGGCCGGTGCGGCGTCGACGACGGCGTGCTCGTCGATGTGCAGCGTGGTGGATCCCTCAGGCGTGACCAGTTGCAACACCAGATCGACCCCGGGCCGTTCGTCCCGCGCGTAGGCCCGCACCGCCCTGGCGAGCCATTGAGGGCGGACCAGGTCTTCTGGGTTGCGTGTCTCCAAAAGCCCACGGCCCCAACGCTCGAACGCGTTGATGACGTCCTCGAGTGCGCGGCCCGCGTCGGTCAGTTCGTAGACCTTGGCCGCCGCGGGTGGCGGTAGGGTGCGGCGCGAAACCAAGCCGTTCTTCTCCAACTCGCGCAGCCGCGCGGCCAGCATGTCCGTAGCGATCGGTGCCAATGCGTGCAGCAGATCGACGTAGCGGCGGGGGCCGTCGAGCAGCTCGCGCACCACCAGCAACGTCCAGCGGTCTCCGACCATGTCCAGGCTTTTCGCCAGCGCGCAGTGCTGGCCATATGACTTCGCCGCCACGGAACGATCTTACATTAGCTTTCAATATCCAAGTTGGGACTTGGTAATTCCAAGTATGCGGGTGTAGCGTCTACCGCGTGAGCCGCCCCCCTGCTGCAGATGGCAACTCGAAAACCGGCCTGATCGACGTCGACGCACGCCCGGCGCTGGAACACCTGCTCGACATTCGCATCGAGTTCGATCCGGTGCAGATCTTTTCCACACCCGTCGGCACCCGGTTCACCTATGTGGTCAAACACGGACGATGCGAAGGTCCCCGGATTGCCGGCGACATCCTGCCCGGCGGTGGTGACTGGATCCTGTTCGGCACCGACCGCATCGCACGCCTGGACGTCCGCGCCACCCTGCGCACCGATGACGGCGCGTACATCCACATGACCAACACCGGCAGGGTGGAGATGGATCGCGAGACCGCCGGACGATTCACCAGCGGCGAATTCATCCGCCACGACCAGATGATCGCCCGCTCGAGCCCGTTATTCGACACTGACGATGACCGCTACCGCTGGATCAACGCGATACACACCGTGGCGATCAATGAAGTGTCGCTCTCGGAAGTCCGCTACCGGGTTTTCGCGGTCCGATGAACCGGCTGCACGATCTGTACAGCCGTTACCTGGCCGCCTGGTCCGCCCGCGACGCCGACGCGATAGTGGCGCTTCATGCGAGCGATACGACGTTCTGGTTGCGCCACGGCCGTCGTCCGGTGACGGGGACCGCTGCCGTTCGCGACGCGTTCGCCGCGATGTTCGCCGTGTTGCCCCAGCTCGAATTCGACGTCCACCGCACGGAATTCGGTTCCAGCCATTGGGTTTTGGACTGGACGCTGAAGTGTGTGCTGCCTGATGGCGCCGGGGGAGGACGGGACGTGAGCTGGGACTGCATGGACCTGGTGACGGTGACGGACCACTGGCAGGTGCTGCGCAAAGACACCTTCGTAGACGGGGTCGCGTTCGAGCAGGCACTGACACCGGTGACGCGGAGGCGGCCGACGTAGCGTCACCGTCGCTCGGCCCCGGTGGTGACAATTCAACTGCCGACCAAGACACCTGGTCGAATGTTCGATACTGTGCGGCTACTCGACTGAGTTAGGTGAAGGGCGCCTCATGGTTGAAACGGGCTCGACCGACCGCAGCGTGAACCGTCGCAGATTCCTCACCGCGTCAAGCGCATTGGGCGTCGGTGCGGCACTCGGAGGTGCTGCCGCGTGGCCGGCTTTCGGCGACCCAGCCGCGTCGGGACCAGATTGCGGCGGCCCCAACGATGGCGGCGAACTCTATGCCGCCGTCAAGGATGCGCAACCCGGTGCCAAGACCCTGGCACTGGTCGACTTCCCCACAGCCAACAAGGACCGGGCGTACGGGTACGCGATCAAGACGGGGGCGAAAGGTCCGTGGGACTGGTTGTGTATCCCGCTGATTCGGGTTTCCGGCATCGAATGCGAGAAGTGCTGGAAGGGTCAGATGCTCAACCTGTGGCCCTACGCCGCAGCGTGGGTCAACAACGCACAGAGCAAACTCGCCGGCACCGACTGGGCTCTCGGCATCAACTCCGGGGACCCGCAGGCGCGGACTCAGAACCAGATGCACATCCACGTGACCAAACTGCAGAAGAATGTGCGCGACCAGATCACCGCCGCGGAGAAGAACAAGGTGCCCGTCGCCCAGAGTTTCGGCGACTGGCCGAAGAAGACGATCGAGCTCAACGGTCGACTGTTCCGGTGGGTGCATGTGAAGAATCTGGACCAACCGATCTTCGAGGAAGCCTTCAAAACGGTCGCACAGGGCCAGGCCGGTGAGATGAAGCATCAGTGCATCGCCGTCACCACGGCGGCATCCGGCGGGTTCTACATCATCAACAGCCAGGGGCAGCTCAGCACGCAGGGGCATCACCCGTTCGGCATCAAGACCATCGACGGTCTGTTGTATCGCCAGTAGCTCCAGGAGTACGGCCGGGCAGCCGTCACCAGAGATAGGTTGAGAGCATGAGTGCTGCCGGCATCGTCCTCGTAGCGCTCGCGATCGCCGTCGGAATCATCGGCATCGTGGTGCCGCTATTGCCGGGCACGCTGCTGGTGTTCGTCGCGATCGTGGTGTGGGCCGTCGTCGAGGACAACATCACCGCCTGGGTGACGCTGGGCGTGGTGGCCGCGTTGCTCGGTGCTGCTGTATTGATCAAATACGCCTGGCCCGTGAAGCGGATGCGGGCGGCCGACGTGCGCACGCTGAGTCTGGTGGCGGGCGCGGTGGGGGGCATCATCGGTTTCTTCGCGATCCCGGTGGTCGGCCTGGTGATCGGCTTCGTGCTGGGTGTCTACGTGGCCGAGTTGGCCGTCCGCGGAGACCAGCGATTGGCATGGACCTCGACGAAGCACGCCGTGAAAGGTGTCGCATTATCGATGGGCGTCGAGCTGGCTGCCGCACTGTTCGCCACCGTCGCGTGGGTGATCGGGGTGTTTCTCACGCAGTAAGCGCTTGCCGCCTTCACCTTCTTGCCAGGAAAAGTCGGCGGGACCGCCTTACCGAAGCGCGACACTCGACGGCTTGTCACGCTGCCGAAATTCGGCGGTCAGGTGCTCATCGAGTTGCACGGAGTTTGAACTGCACGTGTGGAGCCGATGACGGGAATCGAACCCGTGTATTCAGCTTGGGATCCGTCCGTCAATTGGAGTGCGCGCAAGGTTGGTCAAAGTGTTGTGGGGCGTGCGATCGACGTCTGATGCAAACTTCGCCCCGCAACTCGTCGATCTTGTCCTGATGCAGAGCCTCGCCCATGCGCTGTGTTTATTGCCTAGGGCGCAGCTGCGGTGATCGCGCGGTAGATCTCTCGGGCGACGTAGTATCGCCCATAGCTGCCATACGGGCCCTCAACTATGCCCAGCGCCAGCAGCTTCTTCACGGCAGTGTCTATGCCCTGCGGTGTCTTGTTGAAGCGCCGTGCGAGTGCTGGAACACGCACAATCGGAGTTTCGACGAGTGATTCGACGATGTCACGCGCAACCCCGCCTCGATACCCGCTGTCTTGGAGAATCTGCACGTAGTTGCGTTGGGCGTCGAGCATCAGATTGACGCGGCGCGCGGTGTCAATCGCGGAGGCCTCGACTCCTTGGGAAAAGAACCGTATCCATGAATCCCATTCACCTGTCTGCGAGACCCGCGCAAGCTCGTCCTCATACTCGCTTCGGCGGATTTCGAACCATGGTGAAACGCTCAGCAGCGGCTCTTGGAGCAGGTTGTCGACCATGAACTGGAGGACGATGAGTAGCCGTCCGATACGGCCATTGCCGTCATTGAACGGGTGCAGGGTTTCGAACTGATAGTGAGTCATTGCGGCAGCGATGAGTGGGTCTCGGTCGCCTCCTGCGGGTATCCATGCCACAAGGTCACGAACGGCGGTTTCAAGTCCGGTGCCCGGCGGCATTGGGACAAACCTTGCCGACTCGATCGTTCCGTCAGGGCTTCCGATCGCGACCTGGCAGCGTCTGATGCGCCCTGCGTCACGCGTCTCGGCGTCCGTTCCAAGGACGAGTTGCTGGTGGGCGTCCAATAGAAGGCTGGTCGTGACGGTCCGATGCTCGGCCACGTAATCGAACGCGACGTCCGCCGCATCCACGTAGTTGAGGACTTCCCTCAACGCGGCGCTTCTGTTCTCGTCGGCGCCGGAGTCGGCAGCCAGGACGTCATCGAGCGGCGCGAATGTACCTTCCAGCGCGGATGTGCTCTGCGCCTCTCGGCTCAACGTTGGTCGTCGGAGTATTCGAGGGTTGCCAACCTGACGTGATGCCTGGTCCAGGTGAGCGAGCGCCCGGCTAGCGCGGGTGACAGCCCGCCATGTGCCGCCTTGAAGGTTGGGCTCCGCCCCGAGCGGGTGAGCAACGTACGCGAAGTGATCGTAGGATCGCCCGTTTCGGCCGTCTGTACCGGAGATGGGCCAAAGGCTGCCGAGCGGGCTCGACGCAAACAGCTCTACCTGCACAAACCAAGTGTACCGCCTCACTGGTTGGTATTACATGCATGAAATTCAGTTCCATTTGGTTTTAGTTGACCAAAAACAACTGACGGCACCTTTCACTTGTTGATGAGGCGATGACAACAAGTTGAATTGGCGTTACCGGGGCGCCGATGCAGTTGCGCGGCGGCAGCGCGGGCCGCAGCAGGCGACGACGAGGGCTGGACGACGACGGGAAGGGTCCGGAACTGTCCGCACCCCGGCGGCGCCCAAAACGTCGACATCAGGGCGACGCGGGTTTCTGCCGATCCGGTCGGCAATCTCGGGTGTGCAGATCAGCCACAACTCGCTCATGTTCTCCGTCGTAACCAAGTCGAACCCCAGGACACCCGCGGCGAAGTCGCGGACGGCCCAATGTGTCAGTACCGCGGTCACGGTGACGTTCTCGGCGGCGGCTTGCGCCTCCCGCGAGCAACGCCGGCCCTGCTGGATTAGCCAGTCCGGCAGGTTCTCGGCCGCGGGGAATTCCGCAACCGTGGTGCCGGAAAGGACCGCCGTACCCCGGCGGTGATTTCCGGTCGGCCGTCCATCGGTTCCTGGCAGAGAAGGAGCCTGGGTGCGGCCATCAGTTCGCTCCCCATCCTTGCCCGCCGCGGCGTTCCAGGTCGCGTTGAGGCGGTTTTCGAGCTCGCCGGAGCCATGCCGGCGTCTTCGATCACGACGGCCGGCGCATTGCGGCTTGCTGGCGCCCTGATTGCCGGCCGGCGCAGCGGCGCCAACAGGACGCGCGTTGGCGCCGGCCGCGGCCGGATTAAGGTCGGCCGGAACGAACGTGTTCGGCCACGCCCCCGGCGCCTGCCGGCGAAGGGTTTCCTCCGCAATCTCGATTTGCTGTTCCCTGCTGGCGAGGTCGGCCCGCTCGGCGAACCGCTTGCCGCCCATCGATTCCCAGGTGAATTGCGTGAATTGCAGGCCGCCGAAGTAGCCGTTTCTGGTGTTCATCGCCAGTTGCCGCCGGACTCTTTCGCCGCGATCGCGTCCCAGTTCGCCCCCGCCTTACCTCTCGCGCTGGCAGCCGCGCGTCCGCCACCCCCGTCAAGACGTATTGCGGGCGCAAGGGTCCGGGACGCCCTCGCGGCTGCTGATCCCGATGGCGTGGTCGACGCCGAGATCGTGACCGAGGGCGCTCAACAGACCGATGCCTATCCGGACGACACCAGTCACCGACGATTCGCCGCCAGGCGAGCCGTTGGGCGGCAGTTTCGATCCGTTCGGTACAGGTGATTCGCCGCCCGACGAACTGTTGCCGCTCAATGAGGCCGTGATCCGCGCGGCTGCGATGAACAGCATGGCGACGGCGGGGCATGCAAAGCTGCACCGACCGCAGCGAGCGTTGCCGCCTGGCCGATCAGGATGAGTCGCAAATCTTTAGTTGTGAGACGACGTTCAGTTGTCGCAATGCCGACCGAAAAATCCTGCTCGGCATGTCTCACAAGTTGAATCAAAAGTATGTGTTCGAAAAACTGTATTTTGCGACTTATGAGACAATGGGACGATGACCGCACCCACCGCTACCGGCACCACGCTTGGCTATGTTCGCGTATCGACCGGACATCAGGCACTAGACGCTCAAGTCGATGCGCTGACATCCGAAGGTATTGCAGCAGAGCGTATTTACCGCGACAAACTGACTGGTATGTCCACCCGCGAGCGACGCCCCGGTCTAACAGCTCTGCTCGACTACGCCCGTCCCGACGACGTGATCACCGTGGTTGGCATCGACCGATTGGGCCGCAATGCTGCCGAAGTCATGACGACAATTCGAGACCTAAACGCACGCGGAATCGTGCTGCGTTCGCTGCGCGAGGGTATCGACACATCCAACGCCACTGGGCGCATGATTGCCGGGGTGCTAGCGAGCTTGGCTGAACTGGAATTGGAGCTAGGTCGCGAGCGCCGCAGTGCAGCGCGTGAAGCACGACGCGCACGCGGCCAATCAATCGGACGCCCGAAGGCGCTCGACGAATCCAAGGCTGCGTTAGCCCGGCGCATGCACGCGGCAGGCGAATCGGTTTCAACCATCGGCAGCACGCTCGGCGTCAGTCGTGCGACGGTGTACCGAGTGCTTGCGGAAACCGAAGGCGAGGCAACCATATGACCGACCCGGAGCAGGGGATTCGTCGCCAGCGAAAGGCGTTGCTTGACGTTGAGATCAAGACGTGTCGGCGTTGTGAGGGGTTGAATCGCCCTCGCGAAACCGAGTCAGCACCTGGCTGGGGCAATTTGGATTCGCCGGTCGCTATCGTTGGGCAGAGCCTCTGTGAACAGTGCATGGAGCCTCAGGAACCGTTCTACGAGGGGAGCGGAAGTCTGCTCAGCCGCAGTTTCGCCAGGGTTCCGATAAGAAAAGACAGACTCTTCATCACGAATGCGGTCCATTGCCATCCGCCCAAGAATCGTGAGTCGTACACCCACGAGATAGCGAACTGCTCGTCGTATCTATACCGCGAACTTGAGATCGTGCGCCCTAGCTTAGTTATTGGACTAGGTGACGACGCCAGCCGCGTCTTGACGTTTCTCTACCCGACTGCGCGGACGGTGCCGTGGCCGTTTGTTGCTCCTCGCAATGTCCGGTCAAAGCTCGTGCCCCGGCTATTCTTCGCAAAGCATCCCTCTTGGATCATTCGCAAACATGACGACGCCCTCGAAGAGGAATGGGTCGACAACGTGAGCGCAGCGTTGAAGTGGGCCATCGCTAAAGGGTCGCTGCGAGGCCAGCCGCCTGCTCGCGTCGAGCCCACGTGCGGAGGCATGGTGCCGGAAGGCATTGCAACTGAGGAAGGTTCGTAATGCACGTCCGTATCCGCAACGCACGTCCCCGCGTCAACGGCAAGCCGGTTGAGCGTTTCGAAGCTACCTGGATTGAAGACGGCACCCGGCACACCGAGACGTTCGATACCCGCGAGGCCGCACAAAAACAAGCTCGATGACGTGAAAACGCTTTTGTTGAAAGGTCAGTCACCGACAAAGCTGCGCGAGCTGGGATCGGCAACCTTCGCCGATGTGGCCGCGCAGTGGTTGGCTAGCCGCCACGATTTGAAGCCGCGCACCCGCGCCGAATACACAACCTGCTAGCCGACAAAACCAGAGCCCGGCGCACCAGTTCCGGTGAATCGACCGCCGATCTGTCGATTGCTTCGACGTTCGGTCACCGCCCGGTCAACGAAATCCGGCGCGCAGACGTGGCCGAGTGGGTGGGTGCGTTGACGAAGGCCGGCAAATCGGTGTCGACGGTGAGGCACCATTATTTCGTTGTGCGACAAGTGCTTTCGCAATGCGTGGCCGATGGCCGGATCATGGTCAACCCGACCGATCACGTGAGGTTGCCGACCGAACGCACCTTGTCAGGCGGCACGCCTGGTGTGGTCGATGATCTGTCGCAGTTCCTCACTGCGGCCCAAGTCTGCGCGCTAGTCGAAGCAACACCGTGGCCGTGTGCGGTGCTGGTGCATCGGGCGGCGTGGTCCGGTCTGCGTGCGGCCGAGCTAGCGGGTCTGTGCGTCGGTGACATCGCCTGGCCGGTTAACCCCAACGGCACGGTGTGGCTGGCCGTTGAGCGCACGGTGATCGACTCAGGCGGCGCACTGGTCTACGACACGACCAAGACCAAAGGTAGCGAGCGCCGGGTGCCGCTGACGGCGGCGACTGCGGACATGCTGCGTGACTACCTGGCGGGCCACCCACGCCGCGACGAGCCGACCGCGCCGTTGTTCTGTGCGGTGACGCTCAAGCCGTCGAAGCCGACCGGCAAGCGCGCCAGCAATGCGCCGTTGTCCGCTGCTGCCAAAGCGCAGCGCCAAGCCACCGCTCTGGCGGATTTGAGCATCGATGCAGCTACCGCACGCCTGGTGCTGGATTGGACGGGGTTACTCCGGCATCAGTCGTTTTATAAGTCGGTGTTTCGGCCTGCGGTGCTTCGGGCGGATCGGCTGGCCGGTGAAACGGTGATTCCTACGGAAATAACGTTCCATTCGCTATGACACACCTACGCGAGCCTTTGCGTCGCAGCCGGGATCGGAGCAGACAAACTGAGCCGCCGACTGGGCCACGCGAAGATCACCACGACGCTGGACATCTACACGCATCTCTTCCCCGACGACGACGCCAGCGGCGACATGGCCGCGTTGGAAGCGATGAACCAGCCAACCGCGCCGAACGTGGTGCCGATGCGGCGTCTGGGTTAGTGTCCTGGTCTGACCGACGATCTAGATTGAAGACATGATCGACTCTGAACGCGAATCTGATCCCATACTTGATGCCGAGTATCGAGAGCTTGTCCGGCTTCTCCACAAAGACACAATTGCTGCCGTCTCTCTTGTTGACGACTGGTGGAATCACCAGGCGTACATGGCAACGATCTCCGGCATGAATGGAAGAGCGGACGCCGCGGAGGTTGACCGCGTCGACAGGCAGTGGCGCGAAGAGATACGCCCCGCATTGCTACGCCTATTGAATGGGCATCCAGATCCCGCCGTGCGCGACGCCGCCGACTTCTTCAATACGCGCCTAGTTGGTGCGATGGTGTTGATGCACCGGCGGCCCGGTGACCCCGAGATGCCGGACAAGGAGCATGTCGACAATAAGACGCTGGACACTTTTACAATCCATCTGGTACATGACGGTTTAACGAAATTGCGCCGCGCCGCTTACCATGCACCGTTTCGTGTTCATCGCCCCGAGCCCGAATGGGAAGGGGTGCCTATTGGAAACTCGGAGGGGTTGCCCGAGGACATTATGGGTCGGATAGAAGAGCGCGGCGAGCACTACGAAGGGTAATCGCGCGGCAACGCAGAACCCGTGAGCCGGTGCGTCGACGCGTTTAATCGTCGTCGTATTCTTCCTGCAAACGCTCGCGTTCAGCATTGAGCGCATCCATAACATCGTCATCCAAACTGAGTGCCACCACGATTTGTTGGTCGGGCGCGGGTTGTTCGCCGTTGATCACCTGTTCGTGAAGATCGTTGACCATTTTCACATACTTATCGATGAATTCATCCAGATCGGACAACGGCCGATCTGTAATCTTCGCCATGAGCTTTACATAGTTCGTCACCGACGGGTGCGGCTGCGTACCGCGCAGGTCTGCGGCGATGTCTAGGAGTCGCTTGTAAACTGATATGAAACGCTCACCGAGATGGATGATCCGCTCGGGATCACCCGACTCACCTGGCGCACCGAACGCCGCGAGATGAACTTCTCGTGACAGAAGCCTTTCGAAATCATCGCTTAATCCCAAAAAATCGCTGAGGGTGTTGAGGTGAAGCTGGACGGCTTCACTCACTTCGGTTACGCGCTTTCCGTTGCGGGGAGCATAACCGATGGAATGATCCAGAATGAGCGGGCGAAGTTCCTCCCGTCCCTGGTACAGCACCGAGGCGTACAGCGCAAACTCCCAAACGGGGGTTTTTTGCGTAATTAAAGCTCGCAATTCTTCTTTCGTTCTCGCAACCTTACCGTGGTAGGGCACAAAGGCCTTGGCTCGTTTATCGCCCAGCTTATGCAAGATGCCGGTTGCGATTCCAGGGACACCTTCACGAATCGCTTCGATATAGATGACTGTTGGCGGCATGCCCGGTAGTTGAGTGTCGTCGATACGAATGGGGAGGACGTACTCGCTTCTTTCGATCAATGCACGTGCCAAAGCGGCGCGCCTTTCCGCGATAGGCCATTCTTTTTCTGCATACTTTTGACTAATGAACATCGCGACATAGCGTGACCGCTTCATATAGACATCTGTAAAATATTCGATGCCATTCTTGCCCCAAGCATCATATTTGTAGTCTTCGTCATAAAAGACGGTAATATCGGGTGCGGACTGCTGGACTGCTCGTACTATTTCCTCAACAAATGCGCGGTTTTCTCCGGCGAATGAAACCGCGATGTCGAAGTCGTACTGCGCCGCTCCGGGATCCGAGCTGCTTTCGTCGGTCGTTGGTCCCTGGGCCTCGGTGCTTCGATCGCTCATCGTCAACGTCTTCCTGCCGTGTGCCTGGTTGCGCCCTGGGTGCGGCCGCCGATAATCGCCGTTGCTTCCTGCCGTGCGTCCGGCCGCGCCCGACGTCCGTACACCCCTGCCGTAAGCCATCGTCGCACTTACCCCGGACGAACCCGGCGAGCGAGCAAACTCATTTTGGGCGAGTCTTGCGCGCGGTGAGCGATGAGACAGCGACAAGTCTCAAGTTTCGGTAAATAGTCTGTGCGCCTCAGCGGGCTATGACCTGCTCTTTCGTGGAGCCGATGACGGGAATCGAACCCGCGTATTCAGCTTGGGAAGTCGAACGGCGGCGTCTGGTCGGCTCTGTCGAGGTTTGCGCTGGTCTGCCGAGCTGGGCGAATCGTCTGGTCCTGTCCGCCCAAGTCCGGGGTTGTGGGCCTCAGTTGTGACATCGGTGTGACAACGAGGTGCTGATTTGCGAGGGGCGTTGGGGTGGGTCGGAAGGAGCATGACCCGCATCCGGTAGCAGTATGGTTCCCGGTCTGGCGACTTCGCCGCTCATCCGTCCGTTCGACCGGCAACTGAGGAGAAACATTCCGATGCGAGTGCTCGTCAGTCACGAGGACGACGACAGAGTCGGCGTTGACCTGCTTGGTCGCGTCGACGGACTCGAGGTCGTCATCTACGACCCCAGCGGGCCACTCTCACCTGAGCAGTGCGACGCTGCGATCCTGATCCCGCCGTACCGCAGCAGCCATCGCCCGATCCCGCTGTTGAAAGAACTCCGCGGCCTCCGCATGGTTCAGCTTCTGTCCGCGGGGGCCGACGAGTGGGCTTCTGACGTGCCGCCTGACGTCATCCTGGCCACCGCCCGCGGGGCACATGCCGGACCCGTCTCTGAGTGGGTGCTGTCAGCGATCCTGTGCCTCTACCGTCAGTGGCCGGCGCTCGTGGATTTCAAGCGGGAGCACACGTGGGCGCATCGTCGCGTTGCCGCCGACACTCTCGCTGGGAGCCGGGTGTTGATTCTCGGAGCGGGTGCAATTGGTGGGGCCGTCGCCGAGCGACTGCGGGCATTCGACGCTCTACCTGTCCTTATTGCCAGTCGGGAACGCGCCGGCGTGCTCAGCCCGGAAGCAGTGCCCGAGATTCTGCCGACGTGCGATGCGGTCGTTATTACCGCGCCGCTGACCGACTCGACGCAGGGCATGGTCGACGTGGCATTCCTCGGTGCACTCCCGGATGGCGCCCTGGTCGTCAACGCCGCCCGCGGCAAGATCGTTGACACCGACGCACTCGTAGCGGAGTTGCAGACTGGGCGACTGCGGGCGGCCCTCGACGTCACTGAGCCTGAGCCGCTGCCGGAAGACCATCGCCTCTGGGATTGCCCAGGCACGATCATCAGCCCTCACATGGCGCGGACCGTGCCAGGAACGAACGCCCTCTGCTACGCCGTGGCCGCAGAACAGATACGCACGTTCCTGAGTGGAGGATCGCCGTCGAACGCGGTGGTTGCCGGTAGCTGACGCGTTGCTCTTAGCGGGGAAGCGTGGCCCAGTGCGCGAATCAGCGAGTACATCGACGCAGCGAAGGATCAGGTCGCAGACTTCATCGCGCCGGGTGTCGTGGCCGGCAACGGCCTGGACGACGGTCCCCACTGACGCGCCACGAAGGCCGACCGCGCGAATTTGGACCCCGCCGCCACGTAGTGGTGGTGGGGCGGTTCGTATCGGAGGAGGGTTGAGGGCGCGGCGTTCCGGCTGATCGGTGCCGAAGCGCAGCAGCGGCAATTGGACCCGGAGAGCAGCAGGCGTGCTGCGGACCGCCGTTGTGGGCGACGAATGCTCGGCGCGATGGCGGAAACTTTGGCCGCAGGTATGAGATGGCAGGAGTTAATGAAGACGCCGCG